>JAGGUC010000161.1 GCA_021158735.1 Desulfurococcales archaeon
GTTGTGATCTGTCAGAAGGGTATTGATGATGTAGCTCAGCACTACCTAGCAAAGAAAGGAATACTAGCAGTAAGAAGAGTAAAAAGATCAGACATGGAGAAACTAGAAAGAGCTACAGGCGGCAGGATAGTAACTAGTATAAGAGACCTCACACCTAATGACCTAGGCTACGCTAAATTAGTTGAGGAGAGAAGAGTAGGAAACGACAAGATGGTGTTCATTGAGGGCTGCAAGAATCCAAGAGCGGTGACAGTACTTGTTCGCGGAGCAAGTGACATGATAGTCGATGACGCTGAGAGAAGCATTAACGATGCATTACACGCTCTTAGGAATGTGCTGAGAGACCCTAAGGTGGTGCCTGGAGGCGGTGCAGTAGAAATAGAGTTGGCACTCAGGTTAAGGAAGTATGCGGAGTCCGTTGGCGGCAAGGAACAGCTCGCAATGCAGGCATTCGCCGACGCATTAGAAGAGGTAGCTACCATTTTAGCTCAGACAGCAGGTCTAGACCCGTTACAGGCAATAATGGATCTCAGAAAGCTACACAGTGAGGGCAAGATCAATGCAGGCATAGATGTCTTAAACGGCAAAATAGTTGATGACATGGTAGAGTTAAACGTGATTGATCCAGTCGTAGTTAAGAAGCAGATAATAAAGGCATCTACTGAGTCAGCGGCAGCCACATTAAAGGTCGACGACATAATTGCGGCATCACCACTAAAGAAAGAAAAGAAGGAGAAGGGCGCAGGAGAAGAGGGCAAGTTTGAATTTGGCTAAAATTTCTGCAGTAGGTAGTATCAATTAATTACTCCATCATGTAAACGCTGGATGTTGTAGCAATCAACAATGTATTTTTATTTTTACTAATGAAATAAAACATATAATCCCTACACCAAACTTACTGGGATAGTGATCGAATTATGAAGGAATCAGAGGTAGTTTCATTTATTAAGAAGCTACCGATTAGAGTGGGTCCGCCCAGACTTACGAAATACGAAAAAGCAAGAATTATTGCAGCACGCGCACTGCAGCTATCTCTCGGTGCGTTGCCATTAATTGATATTAGTAATATACCGAGAGATCCTACCGAAATAGCCAAAGAGGAACTTAGAAGGGGTATATTACCAATAACCTTAATCAGAATAAAGCCTAGTGGTGAGAAGGAGTTGATACCTGTTAATAAATTATTAGAACTTGAAGAAAAGCTATTTGGCAGGGTAGAAATTTGATGCTGCAGCAAACTTTAAAGAGAAATGCACGGTACTCACTATCTTAGCATTGTATTATTCTTTTAAGGTATATTGCCAGAGGAGGTAGCAGTGATTCAGCAGGTAATTAACAAGTACTTTAAGTCAGTATTAGTAAGTGATAATCAAAATTATTATGAATTTATTGTGGAGCCCTTAAATAACTCATCTGTTGAGGAGGCTTTCAAGAAGCTTTATGCAGAGCTCGTAGGCCAGCTTAGTTATGCGGTCCTCTTATTTAAGGATAGCGGCAATTATGTTTTGAGGGTATCTAAACGTGAGATGAGGCGCAATACGCGCAGACGGTACACCATCACCTTAATACTCTCCATAATAACGATAGTCTCAGTTGCTTATGCTGGTTATCTAACCACTCAGTACTTTAATCAAGCAGTATCTAGTTTGGGTCTAAGTAATCTAAGGCTTGATATTTCTTGGAGTACACTACTTTTTACATTAACTGTTGTAGTTCCTATAGTAACCCATGAATTCAGTCACTACCTCATGGGGCGGAAACTCATGGTGCCTGTTACACCACCAACACTAATTCCAGCACCACTAATATCTCCTCTAGGTACATTCGGTGCTATTATAGGTATGAAGCACCTGCCGAAGTCTCTAAAAGACCTAGTTAGAATAGGTCTTGCAGGGCCATTAGCAGGCACTATTGCTTCATGTGTGTTATTTGCTGTAATGTACATATTATCACCCGTAGTAAGCTATAACATAGTTGCTGAAGCAGTAGGCAAGGGACTTCTACAAGAGATCAGGGTTCTTCCACTAGGGTCTGTGCTCATCATGAAGTTTATTGATGTACTGAGGTGGAGTGAAGGCGGAATGACCTCAGTAATCCTGAGTCCGCCCGCACTTGCGGCACTTTTCATAATTCTAATCCACTTTATAAACCTACTCCCCCTAGGACAATTAGATGGTGGACACGTGATTAGGGGGTTGACCGACGTACACATACATAGACTTGCAGGGCTAGTTACGTTAGTTGCCGCGTTAATAACTACCCTACTTATTCCTGACTTGCTGTGGCTGGGAATATTTGTTGTAGCTGCATTCTTAATTACAGGGCTTCGGGAGCATCCAGGGTCCTCGAACATGCTATCAAAATTGAAGCGGGCACATAAGTTGAGGTATTTTATAATCTATGCTGTGCTATTGACCTTTACGGCACCAATAATTATTTAGTAATTAGACTTCTGCATATTCGGACTTCAGGAGGATATAGCACATGAGTAAGCGTGGAAAGTCAAAGAACTATAAGACAGCACAGCTAAAGCGAGGGTATACACTCATTATAGCTGAGAAAACTAGGGCTGCGTCTAAGATAGCTCAAGCACTAGGCTTAAGATTTGCGGGTAAGGTATACGGTGTCCCAATATGGAGAGGGTACTTCAATAGTAGGTATTACGTTGTTGTTCCGTCCGCTGGACACTTATTTTCTTTAAAAAGCAATGAAAAGGGTTATCCCATTTTTTCGTATGAATGGGCTCCTAGATGGTTAATAGAGAAAGAGAGCAGGCATACGAGAAGGTACTACATGGCAATTAAGGCCTTAGCAAATTCTGCCTCTTTCTTCATTAATGCCTGCGACTTCGACATAGAAGGTTCCGTGATTGGTTACTTAATAATCAAAATGTTCGGAGACGTCAGGAAAGCATCAAGAGTGAAGTTTTCATCTTTAACTAGTGAGGAGCTAAGGGAAGCCTTTAGGAAGTCATTGCCGAGTCTTGACTGGGACATGATCGAAGCTGGCCTATGCAGACATGAACTTGACTGGATATGGGGAATAAATGTTAGTAGGGCATTAATGGATATTTACAGATTACTTAAAGGCAGGGGATTAACGCTGAGTGCTGGTAGGGTTCAGAGCCCAACACTTTTAGAAGTACTCAAGCGTTATACTGAGCGCGAGACATTCGTACCATCAATATTCTTTAAGATAACACTATACGTCGAGATCGATGACAGAACCTATAAGCTAGAACAGAGTTCACTGCCTCTTAGGGATTATGAAGAAGCTAAAAAAATCGCTGACAAACTTAAGCAAGAGAAATACATAAAGGTCACTGACGCTGAGGAAATTGTAAAAAAATTTAATCCACCCCCACCATTTAACCTGCCCGACCTGCAAGCGGAGGCATCAAGAATTCTAGGTTTGTCACCGTCAGCAACCCTTAGGTTAGCTGAGAACCTCTATCTTAATTCCCTGATCAGTTATCCTAGAACGAACTCTCAAAAACTTCCGCCTACGCTAGATAACAAGAAAATAATTAGAAAACTTGGAAAGCTGGCATACTATAGTGAATACGTTAATGAATTATTAAGTAAGGAGTCACTTAAACCTACTGTAGGTATTAAGGAAGATCCCGCTCACCCAGCAATTTATCCTACAGGTTACCTACCCAGGCAGAGATTAGGGAGTAGAGAAAAGGGATTATATGAACTCATTGTGAGGAGATACCTAGCATGCTTCTTTGATTCGGCGTTAGTCAAGGGTGTAACGTATAAGTTTAAATTTAAATCAATAGAGTTCGTTCTTAGTGGACAAAAGATAATTAGAAGTGAGTGGCTTCGTGTATACCCCTACGTTAGTATTAAGGAAGCTAGTGTCCCAGACCTTCGAAGAGGCGAGCAGGTTCGCATATTAAGGGTGAGGGTTACTAAGACATACTCCAGACCACCTTCGCATTACTCTAAAACAGCGCTACTTAGGTGGATGGAGAGTGTCGGTATAGGTACAGAGGCTACGAGAGCTGACATAATAGAGACATTGTTTAATAGAGGTTACTTGAAGAAGAGCGGAAGGGCAGCTGTAGTAACGGAATTAGGTATATTTACGGCGAAGGTCCTTTCAAAGCTTTTTTCAGAGCTGACAAGCGTTAATTTAACACGTGAGTTTGAACGTGCCCTGGAATTAGTGAGACTTAGGAAGATATCGCGTTCTGATGTTGTTAATAAAGCCAAGGATATTTTAAAACCTCGGCTCATAGCAGTGAAGAACACGGTGATGAGTAAGGATCAGGGCAAATTGGAGGGACTAATTGATGGTGGAAAAATGCGTAAGTGCCTGATTTGTAATAGGAAATGCGTCCGTAGCTATGGTACAGATGGTATGTGTCTATGTGAATTCCATGCACTGGCCTATGAACATATACTTAAAGGATACAGTGAGTGGCGTGAAGCAATAGGTATTAGTTTTACTGAATATCTTAATGAATTATTGAGGATAAAGCTATCTGGTAAATTTGTTAAGGAGGTAGCAAAGGTAATAATTACTAGGGGAGAACTACTCAAGGATGAATTTAGGGGTTAGGTATACGTATGCTCTGACTAAGACTGGGCATGGTGAGAGCCTAACCTAATATTTCAGTTGTTGCGGGCTTCGTATGCGTCTCGAGAATAACTAATTTGGGGGTTTACACTTGCGTGCTGGGGAGCAGTTATGTGTGGTACCCTACTAAATACATATTTGATAATAAGTGATAGATAACCCGCTACTGGTACCTTTATAACTAATCCGTCTACTTCTAGGACACGGCCAATGACTTGGTCCGGACTTATCGGTGGATCGGGAAAGACGTTATTATCACCCTTAGTCACAATAATGATGTGCTTAGACTTGTTGTATATACTAACTATTCTGTGAATTACTAGTGAGCCATCATATTTTTCATATACTATTATATCGTTTAAATCAAGGTCTCTTACTCCTACCCTGTGGACAATAACTATGTCGCCAGTCTGCAATAGTGGTTCCATGGACCTACCCTCGACGACAGCCAAAAATACTTGGTTAGTGAGGGTGAGGACTAGTAGCATTAAGATAATAAGAAGAACTAATATGTTACCGTATATGGTGATCTTTTTATAATTCATCTTCAATTATCTCCGAAATGTCAATCTCTATTACAGTACCTCCCCTTGGTTGCTCCTCTCTTTCTTTCTTCCTTTTCTTCCTTCTCTTGGTTTTTCCTTTCTGAAACTCTACTTCACCATTAGGACCAACCTTCATTACTGATACCTTTCCTCGCCAGCTGTACCCACAGGAAGGACACTTGAAAGAACCCATCACAGTAATTGTTAATCTACTATCAGCGTCAGGTAATGGTGAAACCAGCTGCCATGTCTTAGCAGGCTGTACTTCAGTCCCGCACATGGGGCACTTAACCATTATGGGCACCTGTTAGATTGATGTCAAAAGCAAATAATAATTTTACCTTACAGTAATCAGAAACCTTGCCCTCAATCATCTTGTGTCATCGCTTTTAACCTTCATCACCGATAGCTTCTTATGTATCTGCTGTTTTATAAATTACTCATGTATTGAGTATGTGCATGGGGTAATGTATGGGTCTTGAAGCACTTCAGCCGATACTAAACTGGTTCACTAATGTCAGTGGCGGCGGGATTGCTTCGTGGCTGGCAATAGCTGGAATTGTAATTATAGCAGCTGTTGCACTGGGCTACATTGCCTACGGTTTAATGAAGTTTGCGAAACTAGTAATTA
>JAGGUC010000015.1 GCA_021158735.1 Desulfurococcales archaeon
CAGGCACAGCCCTCCTCAACTCAGCCGTCAGTTTCCTCAGGGTTTCCTGCTGACACCGTACTCTCACCTTAGTAATACCCTCAACGAAGGCTGCAGCCAGCTTCCTCACTGCAGCACTGACATTCCCCTCAGTAACGTCAATAAATATTTGGATACTCTCATCGGTAACTGCCCTACGCCTAGGCACTGCAGAGAGTTTCTTTCCGTCGAAGTATATGTCAACCACATCACCAGTTTTCAAACCCATAAGTGAAGCCCACTTCTTAGGTATTGTAAGGGCTATCGAGCCTGGCCCTACCCTGATCAACTTCCTGCTATCATGCTCCATTCAATAACCCCAACATTTAATTTCTGAGGCATTATAATGTTATTACTCATAATTATTTTACTTATAGTAACTACTTTAATTGCTTAAGCTAACGTTTGTTGTAGCATCAGAGCATGTGGTGGTAGCGTGACTGTTGCCGGGTCAAAACATCTTAAAAAAGAAGGAATGAGACCTGAGAACCTGGTTCAGGCCCTCAAGACTATCCAGCAAGTTGAGGGTCACGTATCACCCGAGAGCGCCAGAGCTATTGCCCAGCAACTCAGAGTACCTTACTCGGAGGTATTCAGTGTTGCTACGTTCTATCACTTACTCAGTACTGAGTCACTAGGCAAGTACAGAATATATGTTTGCACCGGAATTACCTGTTACATTAAGGGGAACATGGAAAACCTAAAGTACCTGAAGTCGGTGCTGGGCATTAAGGACGGTCACCACACGTCAAGTGATGAACTCTTTACTGTTGAGGAAGTAAGTTGCCTCAGCTGCTGCTCACACGCACCAGTTGTTGCTGTGCACATGCCTGATGGGACGAAGAGAATTGTGGGGAGAGCTAATCCTGAGGTACTTCAGAAAATGATCAGTGAATTAAGACTCCTTGCTCATAAGAAGGGGTGGGTGAAGTGAGCTGGACGTTAATGGATAAGTGCTGCCCTAAATGCTGGCATAACCCACCCTCCAACCCGTGTCCCAAGTACATTGAGTGCCGAATTAAGGGACCACTATGCCATGATAGTTCTGAGTGCAGGAAATTAAGGGCTAGGAGACTTAATGAACTAATGTTTGGTAGGCACGGCATTAAGGTCAGGGTTGCGCTAGCATCATGTACTCTAGCTGTGGGTGCAGCAGATGTATATTATGCTGTCCAGGAGTTCGTGAGGGAGTCCGGCTTAGCTGTAGATGTCGACATTGTCGGGTGCCACGGACTGGACTTCATCGATCCATGGATTGAAGTAGTTAAGAAGGGGCTTCCGCCAGCTATTTACGCAAACGTTAATCCGGAAGAGGTCAGCAACATAGTCAGTAGTTACTTGTCAGGCGATGTAAGTAAGGCGTTCGCAATTAAATACAGAACAGGGACAGCTAAGGGGGAGTTTCTGGTACCAACGCTCGATGAATTAGAATTTTGGCGGAAGCAGGTTAGGCTGGTTGGAAGAAATTGCGGTATCATAAACCCTGAATCTATTGAGGAGTATGTAGCTAGGGGCGGGTACTTAGGGCTTGTCAGAGCCATCAAGAAGAGCCCTGATGAAGTTATTGAAGAGATCAGATTAGCTAAGCTGAGAGGTAGGGGAGGTGCGGGATTCCCCACCTGGATCAAGTGGAAGGCAGTTAAGGATCAGGTAAGTGATGTGAAGTACGTGGTAGCTAATGCGGAGGAAGGAGATCCTTCGGCTTTCTCTAATAGATTACTTATTGAGTCGGACCCGTTCATAGTCATCGAGGGGATGATCATTGCAGGTTACGTGACAGGAGCTAACAAAGGATATATCTTCGTAGGAGCTGAGTTCGACCTAGCTGCCGAGAGGCTTAAGAAAGCTGTGGAGGAGGCTAGGAAGTACGGGTTGCTGGGGGATAATGTATTGGGATCGGGCTTCTCATTCGATGTAGAGGTATTTCAGGATGCAGGAAGGTACACAAGCGGTGAGGAGACGGCCCTGCTTGAGGAGATCGAGGGTAAGAGGTCATCACCAAGAGTCAGGCCACCATATCCTGTAAGCAGAGGTTTGTGGGGTAAACCGACAGTAGTGAATAATGTTGAGACACTAGCTCACGCAGCGGTCATCGTACGTGAAGGCTGGGACAGATATGCCACCATAGGTGCTGAGAAGTCGGGTGGGACGAAAATGGTTTCTGTCTCAGGGTCTGTCAGAAGACCTGGAGTCTACGAAGTTCCTATAGGTACCTCAGTAAAAACTATAATAGACGGGCTTGCTGGAGGCCCGCCTGAGGGAGTAAAGCTCAAAGCTATTGAGGTGGGCGGACCTGCAGGAGGTTTCCTTCCAGCTTCCGAGATGGACGTTCCATTAGATTATGATGAGCTGCTAAAACTAGGCGTGGCTATGGGTTCAGGAATTCTCATAGCTATAGATGAACATAAATGCATTGTAGACCTAGTCAGACAGTTCATGGTGTTCTTCGTCAGTGAGTCGTGCGGGAAGTGCGTCCCGTGTAGAGTAGGTACTAGGGAAATGCTGGAGATACTGAATAGAATTTGCTGTGGGGAGGGCGGCCAGGAAGATCTTGAGCTTCTGCAGGAATTAGGTGAGACACTTAAGAATGCCTCTTTCTGCGCCTTAGGTAGTGGCGCCCCCATTCCCGTGCTTTCAACCATTAGGTACTTCAGGGAAGAGTACCTAACTCATATAAGAGAAAAGAGGTGTCCTGCAGACACCTGTCCCGTAAGTCGTGAGGTGGTTAGGTATGAGGGGTAATGTGAGAGTAAGGGTGGATGGTACTGAAGTTGAAGTGGATCCTAAGTCAGTATTGCTGGATGCCATTAAGAAGGCTGGAGTAGCCATGCACTCCTTCTGTCAGGCGGGGGAGATCTACAGGGGAGCTTCATGTAGATTGTGCCTGGTTGAGCTACCTAATGGCAAGTTAGTTCCGGCCTGCGCGTTCCCTGTGAGCGATGGCCTGGAGGTACGTACTAGGACAGCTAAGACCTTAAGGGTCAGAAGAAGTACCCTGGAGCTACTGCTCGCCTACCACAGAATCGAGTGCTGGGCCTGTATGCGGAAGGGAGACTGCGTGCTGGTTAAGATGGCTACTGACTTGAGGCTTGACGGCATTCCAGTATGTGCTGAGTGCCCACTCCATCCTGAGGAGTGCCTGCTAAGTAAGGGGATCCTCTGCCTTGGTCCGCTGACGCTGGCTGGCTGCGATGCTGAGTGCCCGGCAACAAGCGGTAGGTGCTGGGGTTGCAGAGGCCCTGTAACTAGAGAAGATATTGTGGTAAGGGCTCTGAAGAGGTACATGGAGCTGGGGTTCAACATAGGTGAGGTTGTCGAGACAGCTGAGATCTTCTGGAGTGCTCACCCCTTCCTCGAGAAGATAAAGTTGGTTACTAGGGGTGTCTGAAGTGGATGACATTAAGGAGTTTGTTAAGCTTTACGAGGAGGTCCCAGGCGTAGCTGGACATATTGACGTCAGCATTCGAGAGTTAGACGGCAGGTATGAGGTCAGAATCGATATCACGCAGAGCCCCAGGTTCTTCGAACTGTCACTGAGAAACAGAAGAGTTGATGAAGTCCCCATAGTGACTTCCAGGATCTGCGGAGTGTGCAGCATGGCGCACCTGCTTGGCTCGATAATAGCTCTTGAAAAAGCGCTAGGTATTGACATGGGTGAGAATGTGGCTAGGTTAAGGAGGGTCGCTGAGGCCGTCGGAATTATCCAGAATAACTTAGTTCATGTCCTCGTCGCCCTTCCAGACTACTTGGGCTTAAGGAACTTAATTGAGCTAGCTAAAACCGAACCAGCGGTCGTGAGAGAATTCCTTAAATTAAACACTGATGTCTTGAGAGCATACAGAGGCATTGCAGGCAGGTTCACACACTCCCACGTAATTGACGTAGGGTACCAGGGTAAATTAGTAATTAAGTACGATCTAGAGAAGGCAGCAAAATTACTTAGGTCTGTGGGCCAGAGGGCCAGAAAGCTGTTGGCTGAGCTGGCAGGGAAGTGGAGAAACATTGAATTTGAGGACCCATCCCTAAACTACCTCACTGTAGGAACTAAGGAATACCCAATAATTGGTGACGTAATAGCTGCCTCTAACGGCAGAGTGTTCCCTGCGGATAAGTACGCAGAGTTCATTAAGGAAGAAGAGGTGAGGTACTCCAATGCTAAGTACTGTACGTATGGTGAGAGTCCTTACTTTGTTGGCTCTAGGGCTAGGGTACTGTGCAATTACAGAGATTTAGTTAATGAAGTAGGTGACTGTGTGAGTCAGTTAGGACTTAACCTAAAGAACCCGTTCGACAATGTTAAGGCTCAGCTTATTGAGGCGATATACTTGGCGGGTGTAGTTGAGCGCGAGCTAGCTGAGTTAGCAGCTATTGTAGGCTCCGGCATCAAGCTCTATGACTTGAGTAAGCTTCAGGGTAGTGGTGAAGCTGTATCAGCTGTTGAAGCACCTAGGGGGCTCCTCATACATCACTATAGAGTAGCGGAAGGTAGGCTGATTGCAGCTAACATAATAACACCTACGGTCATGAACAGTAAGCACATGGAGGTCTGCTGCGGAGAACTAATCAATAAGTTAAGTAGTGAGGGAGTAGACGGAGTGGAGTACTTGAGGAACTATGCAGCAGTACTAATTAGGTCTTACGATCCGTGCCTTCCTTGCGCAGTTCATTAGGGGTGTTTCGAGTGAAGGTGGCGGTATATACGTTCAGTTCATGTGAAGGGTGTAGGTACACCATAGTTAATGAGTTGGGCAGGGTCCTGGAGTCACTCAAGTCGCTGGGAGTTGAGATAGTTCGAGAGCCTCTCCTCGGTGTCGGGGGCGAGCCACTTAGTTACGACATAGCTGTAGTTGAGGGGGCGGTGACTTCTAAGGAGGAAGTCAACAAGCTCAGGGACATAAGAAGAAAGTGCAAGTACTTGGTAGCGCTGGGTAGCTGTGCCGTCCTAGGCGGCATAGTGACATTTATGTATAAGCATAAGGGTGAGGTGACGAGATTTGATGAGGTATATGAGTTCGGCGAACCCGTCCATAAGTTCGTGAGGGTTGATGCCATCGTTAAGGGCTGCCCAGTAAAAGTTGACGAATTTCTAACAACAATTGAGTACTTAGTTAGTGGTCTGCCAGTAATAGAGCTTGAGAGAAGGTTCCAGTACGTTAAGACCTTGGAGAGAGTACTAAGTGACGAACTACTCAAGCTGGATACCGGGAAGTGCGTTGTCTGCGGAAGGTGCGTTGAGGTCTGCTCAGCACTGGGTGTTAACGTCCTAGATTATGGCTTTAAGGGGTCCTCAATTATTGTTACAACTCCATTCTTCAAGAAGTTCGAGGAGGTCGGCTGTGTACACTGCGGGCTCTGCGCCAGCTACTGCCCGGTGGCTGCAATTACCTACAGAGACGATGTGCCTAAGGTTCTTGAGTTACTGAAGTTAGGTAGCTTAAACGTAATTATCGATAAGTGGGCACTGGAGGGGCTCGCAAGCTCTCTTGGAGTTAGTGCAGGCAGAGTAGTAGCAGCACTTAAGCTTCTTAATGTCAGGGAGATTAAGGTTTGGAACCCGCAAGAAGTTGCTACAGGGGTCAGCGGTCCTGCGCTGGTGCCCTTAAGTAGTGCTGAGGCTGAGTATGTCAAAATGTTCTACCCGGACCTGAGCAAGTACCTTGTAAGTCATCCGAAGGTTAGTGCTGACGCTGAAACAGTGGTCATTACCTCATGTATAGCTAGGAAGAAGGACTTTAGTCACGTACTCACTGCTCAGGAAGCACTGAGGCTTTTAGAGAGCGTGATCGGTAGAGAACAGATATATAATGTAGGGGAGGAGGAAGCTTCTCGTCTAGGTGTTGACGTGCACGGCAGTATTAGGGTGCTACAGGGACCTGACCAAATTAAGGAGGGCTTGATGAAGTTTAGAGCTTGTCCGAAGGATGTGGTAGTGCTACAGCTGTGCTTCGGCGGGTGCATGTATGGGAGCGGTCAACCATACAGACTACTGGATAAGGTCACTTACACAAACTACATTAAAAATAGCAAAAATAGCCGTATTTTTTAATATGCCTTCTCAAGTTGTTTTTAAGTAGTTCTTGATATTAAGTACTGCCTTAAGTAGTTCTACTTTAGATATGTCCTCTAATGCCTCCAGAGCGTCTAGTGCTGTGAAGATGTCCTTCTGATTAACTGCTACTGCGCCATGCCCGAGCAGTACAGCCACCCTGCACTTTCTGAGGGCTTCGACCACGTTCTCAGCTAACTCCTTTGACCCTGCAGGTAGTTTAGGTACTACAGCGACGCAGTCACCTATAGAGTATGCTTCCACGTACTTGGCTGGGTTTATGGAGAGTCCTGACTCATATAGAGCTAAGGTGTGTGGGTTGTGGGTGTGTAAGACCCCCTTTACGTTCTTGATCTCCCTGTATATCATTAAGTGCATTATGTACTCTATTGAGGGGTTATACCTACCCTTCCACTCACCATTAAGTCTCACGTAGACCATGTCATCCGGCTTAAGCATATTCTTAGGTAGCTGTGAGGGGGTCACCCAGAACCCGTCTCCCTCCCTTATGCTGGCGTTACCTCCCTTGATATTTATCAGACCTCTATTATACGCTAACCTCATGACTAGCGCAAGTAGCTCTCTAGGACCCAGCATCATACTCATAACCAATTCACTACGCTAACTTGTTTGACTACTTCTTTCTGTCGAAGTATATGTTCTTTGCCGTTGCTGATAGGGGGATTCCTAGAATGTATTCGGCGTGAATCAGCTTAAGTTCCTTAGCTGCTAACCCTATTGACAGCATTATCCTGTTGTCCACATTAAGTATTGATGCTGCCTTAACTGCTGAACCCACAGCTATACCTAGGTTTACTAA
>JAGGUC010000091.1 GCA_021158735.1 Desulfurococcales archaeon
AGCTGGCTGCAGCCTTCGTTGAGGGTATTACTAAGGTGAGAGTACGGTGTCAGCAGGAAACCCTGAGGAAACTGACGGCTGAGTTGAGGAGGGCTGTGCCTGACTTCATAGTTATAGGTGGGAAGGGACAGGGGGAACTTTCCGACATAGTATTCACAAGCTATGATGTAGGCCTGAGTGATGTAGTGAACAAAATAATTAATTTAGTAGTTGAGACAGTCAGGAACATGCCTGTTAATAGGGAGGCTGTTAACTACCTGGTCAATGAGTTCATGAGGCTTTATAATGTGAGTCTGAGGATAGCTAAGAGCAAGTTAATGGAAACCTATGGTGAAGACCTAATGGACGTTATTGATACAATAGCATTGCTCAGTCACACGAGAGAGCTGGTGAGTGAGCTACAGAACTACATGATGTTAAGTGAGGGTTCAAGGCTGACGAGCGAGCTGGACGTCATGATCGAGGAGCTCACTGAGGCTATACTCAACTCCGTAGTGACCAATAACTCGGACTCAGCTGTCAGGCACATTGATGCTTGCGAGGAATTAAAGCACAAACTCAGCAGCATGGTATCTGATGAAAAAGCTGTCGTACTTATTGAGAGGATCTTAGATAAGCTAAGCAATATTGCCGAGATCGGTGTTAGAGCATGCATAAGGAATAAAGCATGTAGGTGCCGCCACTTCTACCCTAAAGTATGAGGTCACCCTCCAATATCTTCAAGTATCTCATTGATCACCTTAGCCAGAGACTCAAGAGCCTCCCTTATCTTCTGCTTGCGGTCCTGGTCTAATTTTGAGAAGTTCTTAATTAGATTACTAATTGCTCTAACCAACTCCGCGCCACCTAATTCCTGGAAGAAGGTGCGTACTTCCTTAGCGTAGTGCAGCAGCTCTCTAACAACATGAATGTTCTTCTCGAGCTCCTTCACGCCTTCATCAGTAATAACGTAAACCTTCCTCCTCCCTTCAACCCTTGACTCAACGAGACCCATATCCTCAAGAAGCTGTAGTGTCGGGTACACGACGCCGGGGCTGGGGACGTATTTACCGTCAAACAACTTGCTTACCTCCTGTATTATGCTGTACCCATGCATAGGCCTGCTTCTCAGTACATAGAGCACTAAGTACTTGAAGGCCCCCCGAATTTTCAGTAGAGTTAGTGGTGAGTCATGCATGACTAATCTACATCATTTAATGTATTGGAAATTCTTAAGTCTAACCGTGCTCCAAGTACTTATACTGCATGGGGATTACGTCACCTTCAGTCCTCCAAGGACAGTGATAAAAACACCTATCAGTACTAGGCTCATTGAGATTGCTATGTAAGCTGTAATGTGCTGCCCTAAAAACAGGTACGCCAGTAAGGAGGCGCCTAAGGGCTCAATAAAGCTCAGTGATGTAATGATGTGTGTCTTAAAGTATCGTAGGAGGTAATTCATTAGTGTGTGCCCACCTATCATAGGTATAACAGCTAGTAGTATGAAGTATGCGTAAGTGCTGGGCGGGTAGGTAGCGATGTTCTCCGAACTAACTGCTGCGTAAATTGCTGTGACAGCTGCAGAGACCAGATATGTTACTGAGGTGTACTCGCCTAGACCTACCTTCTTTCTTATGACCCTACCTAGATTGAAGTATGCTGCAGCAGCTATAGCAGAGGCAAGAGCTAGGACAACACCCACTACATCGTACCCAGTGCTTATTCTGGGGTGAAGGAAGAGTACCACACCAGTAAATGCCAGCAACATACCAACTACCTGCATCTTTGTAGGTGGTTCGCGAAGCAGTACAGCATCAGCTAAAGCATTGAATAAGGGGTAGGTAATTACCGTAGTAGTACTTACAGCTACAGGTACTAGGAATAGAGACTTCATCCACATTATGAAGTGAGCTGACAGCATCACACCAGCAACGGTAGAGTAGATAAGGTACTTATACTTATGTGTGATCCCAGCAAATCTCGAGCTACTGGCACATACCGCAGTCATTAGTACTCCAGCCACTAAGGTTCTCCAGAAAGCACATGCTACAGCGCTGGCACCTGAAAGCAGTACCAAAATTGATGCTGAGGAAATAGATAGGACAATCACGAGGTATAGTAGTGGAGCTAACCTAGTAGCAATTCTAGACATAATCAGACCTTAATTTACTTATTTACCCTTCCCTGCCCGGTAATCCTGCTCGAACCTCCTAAATAGTTCCTGTTCATCAATAACTTTGGCTCTCCTTTCCTCTATCCCCGCCTCCCTTAGAATAGCCCTAAATATTGAATGTGCTGTGATCAGTCCCCACACCATATCGCTTCTATCCACAACTACAACATGGTGGATGTTATTCATGTGCATTACTGTTGCCGCAACTTCAACAGACTCATCAAGTCTTATGTGTTGTGGGAGCCTTTCCATCACCCTAGAGACCATGATCTTTAGGAGTGAGTCTGCAGGAACCCTAATCTTACTGAATGAAGTAGTTATGCTCGAGAAGGGCAAGAATGCTGACTTAGGTTTGCCGAAAATTAGCAGAATATCTACGTAGGTCACGATCCCTCTGAGCCTTCCACACTTATCAATTACGATAATGTAGTGCTTCCCTTCTCTGACAAGTCTTAGCAGGTCTTCAACACGGTCGTCCTCAGTAATGAAGTCAAATTGAGGGAGTAGGTCCCTGTACTTTCTTATGAACTCTCTGACCTTCATGGACAGCACTTTTCTCACTGCAATCA
>JAGGUC010000025.1 GCA_021158735.1 Desulfurococcales archaeon
AAACCTTCAATTTAATAGCTAACAACACCTTAACTACCTCTGTGACGCCGCCTATAGGTACTATCACCTCAAAGAATAGTGCAATACCCGTGATCGATAATATCTTAACGTAATTAACCCTCCTCAATGAATATATTACAAAAAACCATATGGTAGCATGTACCACGGGCGCAATTAGTCTGAGAAGGAAAGCCATTAGGGCTTCAGTAGGATTACCGTGTGTCACTATCTCCAGGAACTTAATGAAGTCACCCTTATATACATAGGCAAATATGGCTACGTAAGCTGCAGTACCCAGTAGTATGCCTATCACCAGGTATTTCTTGACGCTTCCAGACCATCCTATTTCCTTCATTTGCATCTAAACCACAATATCGGTTCAGATATTAATCTTTAGGTACTCGACTGCTTATAGCAGGCAAGCCTAGTATAGTATTAACTTTTATTTCATATGGTGTTGAACCACGTAAGTACCTGTAAAAGCTAGAAACAATAAAAACATTTTCAAGTAGTGGTTAATGGTTGGAGGATGCTAAGAATATCAGGGTGGGGCACGTATATACCTAAAAAAACAATTATTGTAGAGGGTCTTGAAGTTCCAGCACCAAGTGATGATGAGGACTCGGTTACTATGGCTTACGAGACTTCACTAAGGCTTCTCGGAGACCTAGAGAATAGTATAAAGAATCTCGCAGTTGTTTCAGATGACATGGATCATGTTAAGTTAGGTGTCCTGCTATCACTACTCGACGTAAGTGACGTAAGTGCCTACATCTCACAGGACTTAACAGAGGCCCTTACATTCATAAATAAGGTCCCCAGAAGTGAGACAAGTATGCTGATCGTTGTGAACTCCCGACCACCAGCTGGATGCGCAGCCTTAACGTTCAACGATGTCGCTACTCAAGCTAAAGTGCTCTTTCTCAAGACACTAAGCGAGAATCTCACATTCACTAAGCCATCCAGCACAAAGTTAAATACTTTCATGGACTTAATACATGAGGTTCTCTTACTGCGTAAAGCCCCCAAACTTTTATCCAATGTACTGAAAGAATTATCCCTAGAACCCTCAGAAATTTCATATCTTGCTGGCTGGGCCCCCAAGCTATCCTACCTAATTAAGGCAGTTTCCAGGTTAGGGTTGCCGTCGAGTGCTTTATCTATCTTGAGTAAGTTATCGGCAGCGGGATTCAGCAATAAGTTGCTGGCTATGACGGCTCTTATCGAGTCACTGAAGTCGTCAAACACTAATGATAAAATGCTTTTTGCTGTCCTAGAAGAAAGCGGCAAATTCCTGTCCTCAGTAATTGAGAGAGTTTGAGGGGGTTTGAACTATGAGGAAAGCATACATCGTCGGCGTAGGCATGACTAAGGTAGGTAAATTCTACGACAAGTCAATTAGGGAATTAGCTGCTGAAGCTGTCTTTAAAGCACTTGACGAGGCAGGAAACGAAAAGCCCGATGCCATAGTCGTCGGTAACATGTTGAGCAGCTTAGCTGAGCAGGAAAATCTAGCATCGTTAATTGCTGATTACACAGGCTTGAGGGGTATATCGGGATTTAAAGTTGAGGGGGCGTGTGGCTCAGGAGGTGCTGCCTTCCTAGCTGGGTGTTCATTCATTGCTTCAGGAATTTTCAAGAAGGTACTAGTTGTTGGAGTGGAGAAGCTGAGTGAGAGACCTACTCCAGCTACGTCGAGAGGTCTCGCGTGGGCTGCTGACGCAGATTATGAGTTAGTTCACGGTGTGAGTTTTGCTGGCTTAAACGCACTCGTAATGAGGTACTACATGAGTAAGCATGGTGTGAGTAGGGAGGAAATGGCTGCATGGCCTGTCTTAATGCATGAGAATGCTCTTCAGAACCCTTATGCACAGCTAAAGAAGAAAATATCTATTGAGGACGTTCTCAAATCACCGGTGATAGCTGAACCTGTCAGACTCTATGACGCCAGTCCACTAAGTGATGGGGCTGCTGCAGTAGTACTTGCGTCAGAGGAAGTAGCTAGGAAACTATCCGATACTCCAATACATGTGGCTGGCTTAGGAAACGCACTCGACAGTACGGACCTAACGTCCAGGTACGAGCTTGACAGATTATTAGCTTCTAAATTATCAGCTGAAAAAGCATTTCAGATGGCGGGTGTTAGCAGCAAGGATATAGATGTAGCCGAGATACATGACGCATATGGTGTCACTGCGGCTATTAGTCTTGAGGAACTGGGTTTCGCACCAAGAGGTAAGGGAGCTAAGCTAGTTTATGAGGGTAGGTTCAGAGCTGGTGATAGACCTGCTGTCAACCCTTCAGGAGGTCTGAAGGCGAGGGGGCATCCCGTGGGCGCAACAGGTATTTATCAGATAGTTGAGGTCGCACTTCAGTTAAGAGGTGACTTCCCGGGTATTAACGTGGGCGGTGAGGTCGGGCTGACTCAGAATCTAGGTGGCGTAGGTGCAAATGTAACGACCACTATATTAAGGAGGTGAAGCGTGTGCTAACTATTCAAAGGGTTTGGAGACTTCAGGAGAAGCTCATCAAGTTAGTTGGCTCAGAATGCATGAACTGCGGGTACGTGTGCTACCCACCTAAAGCTGCTTGTCCTCGATGCTGTTCTAGAGAGGTAAAGAAAATACAACTGCCTAGGGTAGGGAAGGTACTGTCTTATACTGTACTGAAGGTGCCTGTTGAGGGCTTCGAATCCAAGTCCCCACTTATAATAGCTCTGGTAGAATTGGGTAAGGCCAGGATACTTACTCAGCTAACAGATGTTGGAGCAGACGAGATTTACATAGGAATGCCTGTGGAAGCAACCATCAGGAAGTCGCCTCAAATGATCGAGGGTGCTGCACACTACATAATTAAGTTTAAGCCTACTATTAAGAAGTAATTCATAATTGAATTTACCTTAGTTCAGAACGTCAATCTTCTTTAATATTTCCTCCTAAATTTACCTTGGTGATACCTTAATGAGTGACCAGATAGACATAAGTGAGTTCAATAAAATTGACCTGCGGGTAGGCTATGTAAAGCAAGCAGAAAGAGTACCATACTCTAAGAACTTAATTAAACTTCTTGTAGACTTAGGTAGTGAGGAGCGCCAGATAATTGCAGGATTAGCCAGGTGGTATAGTCCTGAGGAACTGAGAGGTAAGTACGTAATTGTCGTAGCTAATCTAAAACCTAAGAAATTCATGGGTCTCGAGTCTCAAGGCATGATCTTAGCTACATGCTCAGAAGAGGGTGGCAGACCTGTACTAGTAACTGTGGCCGAGCCAGCTAAGCCGGGCTCAAGAATATGCTAAATAAGTAGGTTAGTACATAATGTAGGTCATGAACTCCGTAGGTGTAGGATACATATTCACTATTTTTACCTCTTTTCTCTTTACTTCAATGTACCGCTCAATTAACTCCTTCGGAAACACAGGTTTGAGGTACTCATTATCTGATTCCAGTTCATCAAGTGCCTCATCCAGAGATCTGGGAAGTACCCTAATACCGGACTCCCTTATCTTCCATTCAGACATCGTATATATGTTCTCGCTGGTCGGCTCACCTGGATCAATCTTCTTTCTTATGCCGTCCAAACCTGCCATTAGTATTGCCGCTAGTGCCAGGTACGGATTTGTTGCTGGGTCTGGAGGTCTGAACTCTACCCTCACCCTCCTATGTGTGCTTGTCTTCGGTATTCTAATTGCCACAGACCTGTTCGCGATGCCCCAAGTTAGATAGATAGGGGACTCATAACCCGCTACAAGCCTCTTATATGAGTTTGTCGTGGGTGACACTATAGCTGATAGTGACCTGCCGTGCTCTATGAGCCCGCCTATGAAGTACCTACACATTTGACTTATTCCGTACTTATCATTAGCATCATAGAACATGTTACAGCCATTGTTCCATAAGCTCACGTGTGTGTGCATGCCAGACCCGTTATCACCGTACACCGGTTTTGGCATGAAGTTAGCTATTAAACCGTACCTCGATGCTGTGTATCTGGCCACATATTTTATTGACATGATGGAGTCGGCTACATCTACTGCCTTACCCGGTAGTGTTGTAACTTCTACTTGATTGGGGGCTACTTCATGGTGATTTGTGGGAGGAGTCTTCTCCATGTCTTTTAGGTACTCGATTATTTCGAATCTAACCTTACTTACTAGGTTGCTGTATGAAGGGACTTCATACCCGCCCCTAACCCTCAGAACACCTTTTGGATACTTCTCACTTAGTTCCACTCTCACGTAGAGCTCGCTCGGTGTCACGTTGTACGCTACCTTATGAATAAAGAATTCTACCTCGACCCCCATTACCTCCCTTAAGTTCTGGGCAGAGACGTACTCACCAGCTCTTCTTGCTACAGCTCTGCTATCGCCCCAGAACGGCATACTATCAATTCCTATTGAGCAAAATACCCTCCCTCTTCTTCTGTCCCAAGGAATTATTGCAAACGTCCGTGGGTCCGGACTCAGTCTCAGGTCACTGCTGTTAATTTCAACAATATCCACTGAGGAACCATCCATACTGAATTCGGAGTTCCTAGCATACAGGTCATATGGAACTACTAATTCATGGAGTCTTCCAACTAGGTCAGTGTAGTGAAGTGAAACCCACATGATCTCACTGTTCGATATGTCTGTATCTCTTTTCTCCATTCTCGTTCACTAATTATGTTAGTAGTTTGAACATATTAAAAGATGAGTTATCAAGAGAGTTAAACATTTAAATAAGGTTCTTTATATTGTAAAAGGGAGGCAGGCATGAAGAGTAAGAGAAGGTCTGTGGTGCTAGATGATATTGATATGATGATACTCAGGAGGCTGGCCGTGTACGGTAAGGAGGGCATTCGGGAGCTTGCAAGGAACTTAGGTAAGTCGCCGAGCACCATAGCATTTAGAATAAAGAGGCTAGAGCGTGAAGGAGTAATCAGAGGGTACACTACAGTAATTGATTACAGGAAGCTGGGTTACCAAATAAACGCAATTACTCTGTTGCAGGTGGACGGTGCCTACATAGAGGAACTAGAGGAGATACTTACTAAGGAGCCCAATGTCAAAGCAGTGTATGATGTGACTGGCGAGTACGACATAGCAATTATAACGTCATTCAGAGAAATAGAAGACTTAGACAGGTTCATAAAAAGGATCATTAAGATACCGCACGTTAAGCGCTCAATGACCAGCATCATCTTCAGGGTAGTTAAAGAAACACCCCATGTGGAGGAGTTCCTGAGGTAGTGCTACCATAAAATATTTTTAATAATTTTACTTCGTCCATAAATGCCTGTATATTGTTTGGAAATGTATGGAAAAAAACTAAATGATGTTATTTCTGTAGCTTTTCTTTAATTGATGCATGAGCTGCTGCCAGCCTAGCTACTATTATTCTGAATGGTGACGCACTCACGTAGTCTAGACCTGCCTTATGTAGGAATTCTATTGATGCTGGGTCACCGCCGTGCTCTCCGCATAAGCCTACCTCAAGCTTCGGGTTAACGGTCTTACCGTTCTTCGTGCCATACTCAACCAGCTTACCAACACCTTTGGTGTCCAGCGTCTCGAATGGGTTACTCTTGAGTACCTCTAACTCTAGGTACTGCGGCATGAACTTATTCTCTACATCATCTCTGCTGAAGCTGAATGTTGCCTGAGTTAGGTCATTCGTTCCGAAGCTGAAGAACGCAACCTCCTTAGCTATTTCATCAGCTGTTAGGCAAGCTCTAACGGTCTCTATCATCGTGCCTACCAGGATTTCGTGGTCCTTACCAACCTTAGTTCTGAATGCGTACGTGCCTGGCGAATCCTTTACAATTAGTTCGAAGCCGTGGTCCTTAGCTACGTCCTTGAGCACTGGCAGTATAGCTTTCTCTCTAACATTCCTGATCTCATTAGCCTCTGCTACCTGTGGGATCATTATCTCGAGTTTCGGATTGTGACCCTCCTTGATTAGTTCTGCTGCCGCCTCGATCATTGCTCTAGCTAGGTAGTAGTATATTTCAGGGTAAGTGACACCTACTCTGACACCTCTGTGACCCATCATAGGGTTATGCTCCTTCAGCACAGTAACCCTCCTTAGAAGCTTCTCTAATTTAGTGATCCTTTCCTCATAGCTCTTGAGTAAGTCTGGTGAGATCTCCCTTACTGCTTCTGACGACTTCAGCGCGTAATAGGCTATTCTCGTTTCATATAACTCCTTGAGAATCTCCTCTGGCGCTGGCAGGAACTCGTGAAGCGGTGGGTCTATTAATCTTATTACGACTGGTAGACCGTCCATGATCTTCAGCATCTCCTTAAAGTCCGGCTTTATCATCTCCGCCAGCTTCTTCAAGTGCTCCTCTCTCTCCTCCCTGGTCTCTGCTAAGATCACCTTCCTCAGCGCCTCAAGCCTCTCAGGCTTCCTGAACATTCTTTCAATTCTAAGTAAGCCTATTCCTTCCGCACCGAACTTCCTCGCTATTGTGGCATCTTCAGGTACGTCAGCATTGGCCCTCACACCAAGCCTCCTGAATTCATCTGCCCAGGCAAGAAGGGTTTGTAGCTCGGCTACTAGCTCAGGAGCTATCGTGGACACCTCCCCTACGTAAACATTACCTGTGTTTCCATCAATCGTGATCCAGTCACCCTCCTTAACTGCAATATCGCCTACTCTGAACTCCTTCTTCTCATAGTCTATCTTAATTGCTTCAGCACCTACGACTGCTGGCTTACCTATTCCTCTTGCTACTACTGCGGCGTGCGAGGTCATCCCTCCCCTAGCCGTCAGTATGCCAACCGCTGCATAGAATCCGTGAACGTCATCTGGCTTAGTCTCGACTCTGACAAGTATGACCTTCTTACCTTTCCTGGCCCAGTCAACCGCATCATCAGGATGGAATACTGCCTGACCACTCACCGCACCTGGGGAAGCAGCCAAACCCCTTGCTATGGGTAATGCCTTTGCCTTAGGGTCAATTCTCGGGTAAAGTAGCTTGAGCACTACGTCAGGCTTGACCTTAAGAACCGCCTCCTCCCTACTTATTATACCTTCATTAGCCATGTCCACAGCTGTTTTTACTCTAGCCATTGGGGTCATTTTAGCAGCCCTGTTCTGGAGGAAGTAAAGCCTGCCCTTCTCTATAGTGAACTCTATGTCCATGACATCCTTATTTAACTTCTCAAGCTTCTTACCAGCCTCTATCAGCTCCTCGTATATTTTAGGCATCCTCTCCTTAAGCTCATCTAAGCTTAATGGAGTCCTAATACCTGCGACAACGTCCTCGCCCTGTGCATTAGGCAGGAACTCACCGTATGGTTTGTCCTCACCTGAGGCCGGGTCTCTGGTAAAGTACACACCAGTACCTGAGTCCCAGCCCATGTTACCGAACACCATGGTAACTATGTTTACTGCTGTACAGTCAGCAATGTCTGGTGTTATGTTGTTGGCGATCCTGTAGAATATGGCTCTTGGGTTCATCCAGGACCTGAAGACAGCCTTTATAGCTAGCTCCAGTTGCTTCCAGGGGTCATGTGGGAATTCGCCTCTCTGCTCCTTAATTATCTTCTTGAATTCTTCTACAACCTCCTTCAAGTACTCGATAGCTAGCCTCCATGAATTAGGAGCTGCGTCACTTGGTGGCTGAGCATCCAATCTCAACGAATATTTCGGGTACTTACTCTTTATTGCCTTAAGTTCTTCAGGGTACTTACTCTCTACTTCCTTCCTGAATTCCTTGTCATACTTCTCGAATGCCTCGTCAAATACCTTCTCCTCAATACCTAGGACTATTCTTCCAAACATCTGCAGGAATCTCCTGTATGCGTCGTAAGCGAACCACTCGTTATTAGATAGTTTCGCAAGTCCCTTAACTGTCTCATCATTAAGACCTAGGTTGAGGACGGTGTCCATCATGCCTGGCATTGAGACTGCCGCACCTGACCTGACAGATACTAGGAGTGGGTTCTCAACATAGCCGAAGCCCTTACCAGTCTTCTCCTCTAATTTCTTCATGTGCTCCTTAACCTGCTCCATAAGCCCCCCAGGTAAGTCTAGGGAGTCTATAATCTCCCATATACGCTTAATTATTTCATCCCTAACACTCGGTGGGGGGTTCCTCTCAAGCTCCTTAACTAGCTTCTCCATCTCCTCCATCCGCGGCCCATAGAAGTCTCTACATGCTTCGGTAGTTATCGTAAAGCCTGGAGGTACTGGTAATCCCAGCTGGGTCATTTGGGCAAGCGATGATCCCTTACCGCCAAGCAATTTCTTATTCTTCCAATCTCCTTCCTCAAAGGAGTATATGTACTTCTTAGTCATACTTACACCCTCTGCTACGATCAGAAAACAGAATATGTAAGCAATTAAAAACTTGTTTAATGCATTCTACATTAAATCTGTCATGAACTCCCGCAATTCCCAAGATGAAGCATTGGTAACTGCTCTTAGCACAGTTGCGGCTCCAGTACTCTAAACTCGATAAACACTACTAATACTATTCCTAAATACAGGATTACAGTTTCCCTAAGCGGGCTCTACATATTTTACTTCAACTCTAAGAGTTATTCGCGCTACCCCACTCAACCAATCCCATAGAATCTTAAATATCTTATACCATCTCCTGGCAACGTAGATAGTATTGGCTAAGGGTGTGGTTAGGTAATGTATAATTATGAAGAGCATTGTGTAGAGCATTGGGGTCACTTGAACCATGTAGAAGCTGTACTGAGTCTTAACCCCCACAACCCACGCAATAATGTACATTAAGTAGGTTCCCCACGCATAAATAAATACGCTGCCCCTGTCAGGCAATGACCTAATTACTGGGAGTATAAACAATGACAGCGCTGACGTTAGAAGGTAAATATATATGTTACCTCTAGCTACTAGGTCTGCTACCCACTCTCCCTTAACTTTATCATAAGCATAATGCAGAACAAATGGGTTCCTGCCCACCAGCCAGTCCCAGGGCATGGCTTGCGGAGGACCCCCAGTAGTTTTTATGCTTAAGTGCCAGCGGAAAGCTCCTTCAACCGAATTGCTCCACCAATTCATGAGGCCTTCATGGATTATTATGGGTACTGCTAGGGCAATAAAAACCGATATTGAGGTGTAGAGAAAGAAGAGGAGGACCTTGGCGGGAACCTCTTTTCTCACCCACTCAATGAGTGCTGGAATACCAGCAAACGCACCACTGAACTTACTTGAAAAAGCCAGTGCCAATGCTAAAGATGCCCCGCCCAGTGAATCCCTCAGTGTTGAGTATAGCGATAAGTAGGTAAATAGCGCGACATAAATATCTAACATGGCAACCATACTCATGGACCTAAATAGCGGGTCCAGTGCTGTTGCTAGAGCGGCTATGACGCCCAGCAGTCCTCCTACTTCATCGCGAATCACTAGCTTCAGCGTAAGGTATACTAGTATGAGTGTCACCGTACCTGCCAGGATCGACGGTAATCTCCAGCTTACCGGGTCATCACCTAGCATCATCATGAAAAGAGCTATCAAATACTTACTTAGCGGCGGGTGTTCGTAGTTCATGTAGTCCACAATATCCTTAGAATTTGGGTAGCAATACCCCACTATGCAGCGTTTTACGTGAGGTAGCATACGTGCAGCACTTAAGTTATTACTTGGTATGTCAGCACACACAGCTGGAAGGAAATTCCCATCTTCTTTGTACTTGTAGTAATTAACCCCCTTAATTACAGTGCCTCCAAGATCCTTGACCCCCTCCTTAACCTCAGCCTCCCACATACCGTAAACAAATGAATTAAGTGGAGTCTCAAGAATTAGATTTACTCTGGTTCCATTCCAGCGCCCATGAAGAGCAACGTTAAAGTACTTTAAGAGAATATTTCTTGAAGCGCTAACGTACCAGCACTCATCAGATATATAATCATCAATACCTGAAACATAACTTACGCAGTACGCCGCATAACCTACAACAACTACTGCAAGCACTACTAACTCAACTAAAGTCAGTATTTTCCTACGTCTACTACTTACCTCCGTCCTTAATCCCTAAATACATTGTTCAACCAAAATAAGTTTCTTCCTCCACATAACTCTTTAA
Source organism: Desulfurococcales archaeon (assembly GCA_021158735.1). Classification (GTDB taxonomy): domain Archaea; phylum Thermoproteota; class Thermoprotei_A; order Sulfolobales; family NBVN01; genus B83-G16. The sequence continues at coordinate 10,043 of JAGGUC010000025.1, forward strand.
GAAGTAAGGGAACAAGTTGTAGCAATTCATGTTTTCATTCATTCACTATCGCAGGGCGTCATCATTACTTTAATTAGCTATTGCTTAAGTTCAGTGTCGGAGGTTCTGCACATCAAGTATATGTTTGAATATCTGTTTTAAATTTGACAGTTTTGATAGTACATCCTGATATTCAACATTAAGTAAAAAGTACGTTATTATTTAATGACCTGAAAAAGAATATTACTCCTATTTCCTCTTAGAGCTGACAAATACATATACTGTCGTTCCGCAGTTGGGACACTTCCCTCTTATAGCTTTCCTACCATTCTTTAGAGTTACTTCCTCAGGGCTCCTGAGGTCTACTTTCTTCCTACACTTTACACAGAAGCCCACGACCATAGCTGAACCCTCATTTAATTTTACGAATGTATGGGTAATAAAAATTTTGTGGAGCCCACCCTTGTATGTAATAGCATACTCTCATTTACTGCAGTGATACCGATGAATTACTTATTTGCCCATGGCTTTAGTATTCATAATCACTTTTTCATGATTTGAAGCTAGTTTCTATTGTTGATTCTGCCGTTCACCTGAGAGTGATACTTTATTATTTTTGGCTTTTACTCATGTTCACCCTTAGGTTCATTACGGCACGGTTCGGAGCCCCTCACCGCCCTCCTTGAGCAGCTCTCGGAACCCCGAACCCACCATACATATACCCGTCTAGTAAGCTTTATAAGGTTTCCAGCAAACATCAAAATCTATTCTGCTCCTGCAGCAGTTCATTAACTAATTCATGAAACCCAAATGAACTGGAAGTAAAATATCCTTTTATTTCTAATGCGAACTATAGCTGTGGTGACAGCATGGAGTTTAAAATTAAAGATACTAGCTTAGCCGAGGAGGGCTGGACTCAGATCGAGTGGGCTGAGAGGCATATGCCAGTTCTAATGAAGATTAGGAAGGAGTTTGAAGAGGACAAGCCTTTAGCCGGGATTAGGATAGCTGCGGTCCTGCACGTTACGAAGGAAACTGCAGCACTTGTTAGGACTTTAAGGGCGGGTGGTGCTGAAGTATGGCTTGCAGGAAGCAACCCGCTCTCAACTCAGGATGAGGTAGCTGCAGCTCTGGTTGAGGAAGGAACCAGGGTATTTGCTTGGAGGGGGCAGACACCTGACGAATACCATTGGTGTATTGAAAGAATCGCATCGTCATACCCGCATATAGTTATGGATGATGGAGCGGATCTTCACGCATACTTACATAGCAAGGGATCTGGTGTTGGAAAGAAGGTAATCGGCGGTACCGAAGAAACTACGACAGGTGTGGTGCGGTTGAAGGCACTGGAGAGGGATAAGAAACTTCTATACCCTGTGATAGCAGTGAATAATGCATTAACTAAGTACTTATTTGATAATAGATACGGGACCGGGCAGTCAGCTATAGACGGTATATTGAGATCCACCAACACATTACTAGCAGGTAAGGTTGTGGTTGTCGCAGGTTATGGGTGGGTAGGCAGAGGTGTTGCTATGAGGGCGCGTGGTATGGGTGCAAGAGTAATTGTCACCGAGGTTAGTCCTCTGCGAGCACTAGAGGCTGTCATGGATGGTTACGAAGTAATGCCTATGGCCGAGGCTGCTAAGATAGGTGACATCTTCATTACAGCAACAGGAAACAAGGACGTGATAAGGACTGAACACTTCCAGTTAATGAAGAATGGAGCCATGCTAGCCAATGCAGGGCACTTTAATGTTGAGATAAATGTTAGAGAGCTGGAGGCAATAGCTGTCAGTAAGAGGGTTGCGAGAAAATACGTAACCGAGTATGTCTTAAGGGACGGCAGGAGACTTTACCTAATAGCTGAAGGGAGACTCGTCAACTTAGTAGCTGCTGAAGGTCACCCAAGTGAGGTCATGGATATGAGCTTTGCTAATCAGGCATTTTCAGTTAGGTATTTAATTGAAAATAAAGGTAAACTTCCTGCTAGAGTATATAACGTGCCCAGCAGTATTGACGAGCATGTTGCAAGATTAAAATTAGAATCTATGAATATCAAGATAGATAGCTTAACCAAGAAGCAGAGAGAATATTTAAGCAGCTGGCAACTAGGGACGTAATTACGTACGTCAAGTTAAGAATCATTCAAGACTACATTGGCTCAAGATAAAAACTAGTCAGAGCTAGCAGCACATATTTTAACACACTCAGAGACGCAATCTAGGAATTCCCTTCCTTTTTTACCCGAGCAGTACTCCATGCACGTTTCCTCGCATTTCAATGTTTTAGACTTCATCCTTGAGCCTCGAAGAAGGATATAGTTTCTCCTTAATAAGCCTTAAACCACGATTTTTATTACTTGATCTTCCTAAAGCAATTCTTTTTAAGCAATCTAAGGCAACCCACATAAATATACATCTTCTAACATGCCTTGCTCATTAAAGAATTCATATACTGCAACTAAGTTCTAGTACGTTAGCGCTTTTCCTGAGATTGATTTTAACTATTTTAATCACTCTACCTACTGTTCCAGTTGATTGAGTAGCGTAAGGAATATTGACTGTTGAGTATATTTTAATAAACCTTCCTATCAACACAGAAGCGGTGGTTCGATGTGAACAGGAGTGAGTGGCAGATTGGCGATATTAACAACGTATGGTTTGAGTATGATAGGCAAAACGACATTCTGTACATAAATTTTGGGTACGATATAGAGGATGCTGATGAATCATTCCTTACAGAAAATGATATTGCTATAAGAATAAAAAACGGAAAGGTGGTTTCTATTACAGTTTTTGACTTTACGAAAAGAATAGGCTTGGAAGTCTGATTTCAGAACGTAAAGTGCTGACCTCCCCATAGCTTAGGATAGGAGCACTTTGATCGTTAAGGAATTGTCCTGCGCTAAAAGTATTGCTTTCTTCTTGAAATTCTTAAAAGTAGTAAGTTCCAGTCATTTTGCTCAAAGTGAGGTTTCCGCCGAATGATCCGTGCGTTACTCAAGTCTACAACTAATTCTATTACGTAAATCCTAGAATGTGCAACAGATTGTACTGCACTATCAGCGGGCCAAGCACCAGAGACACTACACTCATTAGCTTAATTAGTATGTTCAGTGAGGGACCTGCCGCATCCTTTAGTGGGTCACCCACTGTGTCACCTATTACACCTGCCTTGTGCGCCTCACTACCTTTCCCACCGAAGTGTCCTTCCTCAATATATTTCTTCGCATTATCCCATGTATTACCTACATTACCTTGGAAGAGACCTAGGAGCAGTCCTGTCACTATCGCTGCCATCAGAGCACCCGCTAGCGCATACGGCCCTAGTACGAATCCCACTATAATTGGCGCAAGAATCGCTAGAAGTCCTGGTGTAATTAATCTCTTAATAGCGTACGTAGTTACTATAGCTACTGCTCTACCGTAGTCTGGTTTCTCCTTAAACTCCAGAATACCTGGCTTCTCTCTGAGCTGCCTGCGGATCTCATCTATAAGTACGAAGGCGGCATCACTAACAGCTATTATTACCAGCGCTATGAAGGCCGCAGGCAATGCTATACCTATCAACATGCCTGAAACTACCTTAGCATCCAGTATTGAGAGTAAAGACATCATTTTCTGTAGGCCATGACCTGTAACTTGAGCTATGTTGCTTGAGTAAGCTGCCGAGTACGCTAGGGCAGTGAGTGCTGCTGAACCTATGGCGAAGCCCTTAGATATAGACTTCATCGTATTACCTGCTGAGTCAAGCTTGTCTGTTATTGACCTGACATCCTCTCCCAAGCCCGCCTGTTCAGCAATCCCTGCAGCATTATCGGTTATAGGGCCGTACGCGTCAGCACTCATAATTATTCCAGTAAGTGAAAGCATGCCTACAGCAGCAAGCGCAACACCGTATATGCCGAGCCAGAAGTGATAGTAGCCCAATAGTATGTAGGCGATTAATTCAGCTAGTGCTATACCTATAGCAGGTATCACGACACTCAGAAACCCGTAGGACATTCCGCTCAGGATAGTTAGCGCGGGACCCATCTGCGACATCCTGGCAACCTTCATTACTGGAGCCTTGTTCTTATTCGTGAAGTAGTCACTGGTCATACCCACAATGATACCTGCGATCAAACCCAGTAAAACAACCACCCATACTCTTACACCTACCTCATGACCCAGCAGTAATGTCGTTAATGGGTAAGAAATAATAGCTACTATGACCGCTGAGATAACGCTGGAGAGAGTTAGTGGTTTAGATGGGTCACCACCTTCCCTGACCCTCACAAAGAATGAAGCAATAATAGAGGACAGTATCCCAGCTGCTGCGATTCCTAAGGGAACTATTACCCAGCTGGTCCACTCACTAGCTTGAGGTGGTAGAGCAACTGCTCCACCAGTTACTATATTCTTAATGGCTACAGCACCGATAAACATTGTCGAGATAATGGCCCCTACGTAGGATTCAAAGAGGTCAGCACCCATACCTGCTACGTCACCCACGTTGTCACCTACGTTATCCGCTATTACTCCAGGATTCCTAGGGTCATCCTCAGGTATGCCAGCCTCAACTTTACCGACGAGGTCAGCACCAATATCTGCGGCCTTCGTGTATATTCCCCCACCAACCCTGGCAAATAATGCTACTGTAGATGCACCAAAGCTGTACCCTACTATATCCTTTACTGCCTCACTAGTTCCCCCATAAAGAAGGTACTGCACCGCAACCAACAACGTGCCTAAACCAACCACCATAAGCCCCATCACCATCCCTCCATTGAATGCGAGGCGAAGAGCTCTCCCTAAGCCGAATTCCTTGGCGCTGTAAGTGGTTCGTACGTTAGCATTAACTGCCACCCACATGCCAACATACCCCGCTGCAACAGAGGAGAGCGCACCGAGTACGTAGCTTAGGGACATTCTAGGAGATATTAGCGCTAAAAGCACGGCTATGATGAGGGCTATAGTGAGTATGACGGAGTATTGCTTCTTAAGGTAAGCTTTAGCTCCCTCTTTAATAAAA
>JAGGUC010000071.1 GCA_021158735.1 Desulfurococcales archaeon
TCAAACACTCCTGTAGGGCAGACAGCTACGCATGTGCCGCAACCTATACATGTCTCCTCATTAACTACTGGCTTAGGCATTTTGACAGCACCGAAATACCTTAAAGAATACGTAAATAAATTTTGGTCTAAGCAACCTACTTAAAACTCATTAAATGCCTGGCTGCCTTATGAACCGCAGCGAACCACAATGATAAAGTAAATAATAGTTGCCCAGTATGTTCTTCCGGTGTGCAGGCTTGACGGAGGAATACTGCACTGAACTCCTCCTAAGCAGGAGAAGTATACGTAAGTTCAAGCCTGAGGACGTGAGTGACGAGGTCCTCCGCAAGGTTATTGAGATTGCTAGGTACGCACCAAGCGCTAGGAACTCCCAGCCCTGGGAGTTCATTGTGGTCAGAGATGCTGAGCTAAAGGAAAAATTAGCGGGGATTCATGCTGGCGCTAAGCCGCTGCGTCAGGCCCCACTAGCCGTCGTGGTTGTGTGTGACCCGAGGAAGTCACCTGTCTCATACATGCTTGACTGCGCTAACGCGGCAACGTACTTCTTGCTGGCAGCCCACGCGCTGGGACTAGGTACCCTCTGGATCCAGGCACTGAGAAACACCGATGAAATTAGGGAACTCCTGAAGATCCCTGAAGGTAAGGTGCCTGCAGCTATTATAGCTGTTGGCTGGCCTGATGAGTCACCTGAGCCGAGACCGAGGAGGGAGCTTAAAGAAATAACGCACCTGAACCGCTACGGTGAACCATACATTAAGTAGGTCAAGCTCCGGGCGGTAGCTGAGGGAGCTGAGTATATATCAGCACCGTGTAGAGAGCTAGTGATATGAATAACACTATTACTGAGTGAATTAAGGCGGCCAGGTACCTAGACCCCATAAAGTAAGATGCTGTAGCACCATTAGCTACTGCCTCAATGAGTGCTCCATAAACTATCAGTGTTGTGAGGACATAAGGGTCTACAGAGGTTAGGAGTGCCTGACCAACCTCCGCCGCCTGAGCTGCTAACGGGTAAATAAACGTTGTCAGAAATATTGCCGTAGTTACTAGGTAGACGAACATTACTAGGTAGAGTGTAGCTAAGAAGGACTTCGTGCTCTCCCTCAACTTCCTCATGTAGTTGACCACAGTATTTACCGACTCTCTGAAATCCCTTATCGTCCTGTAAAGTTGCTCACCACTCCTAGCTAACACGAGGACGTAGTCAGCCAGAATAGACAGTATGGGTGACTCCTTCCTCATGAGCCCGACAGCCTTCTCAACTGTTTCGCCAGCCCACATAGCATTAACTACCTTGCTCATATCCCTCCTCAAGTACTTTAGGTACTTAAGTGACTCAGCAAGTGCTTGAGGGAGAGGTAGCCCTCCCCTAATGCCTCCCTCCAGAGCCGACAGGAACTCAGGCACCTCAACCTCCATGGCAGAGAGCTCCCACTCCCACCTGTACTCAAAGATAGCGAGGGGTGATATCGAAGCAGCTGCCAAATATGAAATAACTACTGCTTCCTTAGGATCGTAGAAGTTCACGGTTCTGTGAAGGAGGAAAACCGATATGAGGAAGTACGTCGCAAGGCATACTGGAGGCAGGGAGAAGAGAAAGTACCTAAGCTTCTTCTTCCCGATCCTGACCTTAGGGAGTACCTCCCTGAACCAGTCCATCATAGCAGGGCCCTCTCAATGATCCTCCTAGCGAAAATTGAGGACGCTAGTGAAAAGATCGGGATCGCTATGAATATAATTAGCGCTATCAGGAACATGACGTCCATGCCTCTCGCAAGCATTGAGAGTGAGGAAAGCATCACAATACCCACTATGGGCGCGAAAACCCCCATAGCCATGTACACTTCGACAATCATGGATAAGTTCTCAAGCGCTCTATTCAGCGCCGTACTCTTCTCAGACATTAGGAACTCGAACTCATCCCTTAAGTAGCGCTCACTCTGAGGCCCGAACTCAAGGTACTGGACAACCCGCTTAAGAACGTCAATCTCCGGTCTATTACCTATCATCGATCTTAAGTATTCCACAGCCTGCGCTGGCTCATCACCTATAACGATCCTCTTAACTAAAACATTAAGTAACTCATTATTAATTGAGGAAGCAGTACTTATGAAGGCCTGCAGCGGCGGGTCCCCAGCCATTATTGAAGTTCTGAGCTTTAGTACTATGTAGGGGAGCCTCAGCCTCAGCTTCTCGACCTCATTACCCAGCCTCATCTTCGGGTACATGATGAGTGCTCCAGTCGTTACCCCTGCAACCAGTGTAACAACACCTGCTAGGAGAGGGTCTACCGGTGAGTTAAGGTTTAATGAACCACCGAGGAGTGCGATTACCCGAGGTAGTAATGAGGCAGCCAGCAGTACTAATCCAGCAGTTAATGGAGCTATGGATACGATGCAGTGCTTCCTCTTATCACCTAATATATAGAATTTATTGAGCATTTACTCAGCCTCAGTCCCTATAATTAGTTATTTCCCTCATCACCTCCTCATAGCCCAGCTCCCTCCCTGATAATCCCGCTATGAATTCCGTCCTAGCCCGGACCTTACGGATCAGTGACTCCCTAGTCAACCCCTTAATCTCACTTATCTTCCTTAGAGTGAGTGATTCCTCAGGCAGGAACTTCGATAACTTAGCACCGGACTCCTCATCAATAACTATCCTGTATATGTAGTTAAGTGTCGGCTCCTTAGTGTCTAGGTTGATGTCAGCGATCTCTGCTGCCGTCAGTACGTACCTCCTAATACCTGACTTAAGCCTCACCTTAGTAATATGTATTATAATGTCAAGCAGCTTAACGAGGTACGGCGGTATGTTCATTGGAGGCGCCATCAACCTCTTAAGAGCTGAGGCCGGGCCCTCAGCATGCATCGTTGAATTGTGAGTGAGAATAAGACCTCCCGAGATAGCGTATACATGACTTTCGTTCTCAACCTCCA
>JAGGUC010000040.1 GCA_021158735.1 Desulfurococcales archaeon
GCGCACTGCAGAAGTATTTGAGGAGGCAAAGAGAAACGATGTACCAGTTCTTACAGCGGCCGAGTACTTAGGTAAAAAACCCTTAATTGATGAGTTAAGTGCTAATAGGTAGGGAGGTCGAAAACTACTACGTAGTGTACTGACTATAGGAGTAAATTCATAATCGTTACCCTGAGTCATAATTGGAGGGTCAGTAGTGCTTGATTGTTAAAAAGAAATAAGATACTTAGGTTTATTGCTACTGCTTCACTGCTGTGGAGCTCAGAGGGTATGGCAACAATATTTGCTGTTAGCGGAGGCTTCAACCCTTACACCCTTGCTCTATATGTACTCATAGTTGACTTCATAATACTGCTTCCGATTTGGCTAATTAAGAGGAGCGCTCCGTGGAGTATTAGACTACTGTTACTTGGTCTACTGTAGGTGGCGGGTTCAGAATAGTTTTCGTTTATTCCATATTAATTAATGGTGCAGGTGTTACGGTTGCTCTACTTCATATTGCGCCATTAATTGTTTCGCTGATATCGCCAGTGGTTTTTAAAGTTAGATTTGATAGGTCATCAGTACTTCTAGTTTTTATAGCCGTCTTAGGTGCTTGTGTATCAACAAATCCCGAACTTCAATTAACTACAGCCACGGGCTTTCTAGTGGAATAGTTTCTGCAGTAATGTATGCTACACAAATAATAATTTCTAAATACTACCACAGTAAAGGATTTAATACCGTGGACATAGTTTTTCAGACCCTACCTACAGCAATTGTGTTGCCGCTAATTACTACATTATTACTAGGTACATCTACTATCTCAATAGACCCAGCCAGCCTGCTGTGGGCTACGTACATAGGTGTCGTATGCTCTACGATGACCCTGCTGCTATATGCCGAAGGCCTAAAATATGTTAGTGCTACGGCCGCGTCAATAATAGCCCTGCTGGAATCTGTCGGCGCGTTAGCTCTTGCTAACGCTATCTTAGGCGAGTCCTACACAGGTATTCAGCTGGCTGGCATAACAGCTATATTAGCAGCGACATCAGCCGCAACGCTTAAGGAAGTAAGGCAGTGACCTTTAATTAAAATTAACTTAGCTACTCCAGTTACTACACAGTAATTACCTGTAATGAGAGACTTAATTCTAGTGCTATAGTGGAGAAAAACCAACAGTCTAATTAATCGCTTTATTCTTTCTTTTACTGGGTGCTGAATTGGAGAGGACGTTTGCTGATGTTAAAGTACTGTGGAGCAACATGTGCAGGAACGTTAGGACTCTTTACATATCCATGTCAACCCACAAAGACACGTACTTTTCATATAGGTTGCTTGCCACCCTCAGCAAATATAAGAACGAATTAGATGACTTAGATGACCTTAGAAGTAGGTTCCTGCTTAAGGTCAGAGTTAGGAGGAGGGTGAGTGAGAAGGAGCTCGCACACGCACCCATTCCCTTATCACTAAATATTTTATCAAGAATAATCTTTAGGAACCCGGGCAATGCACTATCTGTGTATGCTATCAAGGGCTTCAAGAACCCGAAGTTGCTGTCATCAGCTATAGTGTTCAGTAAGGCGGCTGAGTGGAATGAAGTAGGTATGAGGTCACTCCTAATAATTCAGGATCCGGACGCCAGCATTCAGCAGATCAAGAGAGAGGCTAATAGGTTAGCTAAGCTAATGTGGTCTGATGTAAAAAAGAGAATACTCCTGTCAGCGATGAGGTACTCATCCATAGCTGAAGCACTAATTCAGTATCCTGTGCTAGGTGTCATACTCGTCAGTACTAAGCCAGTTAGTGTAGAGGAAATAAGAGCTGTAGTCAGTGATGGTAGCGAGTACCGGGAAGTCAAGATACCTGTCAGAATGCCTGCTTGGACAATAACGGATCTGCCGCAGAAGATCGTTGAGGATATTGAGGTAGCCATTATTAAGCCCGTGAAGACCAGTATGAAGTTCGCTACTAGAGGTGCATTCATAACAGGACCGCCAGGAGTTGGAAAGTCGGTCATGGCCGAGGCACTGGCTGCTGCCTTAGGGCTTAAGATCGTTGAGCTGCGTCCGCAGACATATAGGTCAATGTGGTATGGGGCAACGGAGAAGATGCTCAATGCTATATTTCACCAGATAGTTAAGAAGCGCAAGGAGATTGCACTGGTAATTGATGATGCTGAGTTTATTTCATCAAGGAAATACACCATACATGAGGCACACATTAGTGAAATATCCACAATACTGTACCATCTCCAGAGACCTGACAGGCCATTCACAGTCTTAACAGCTAATAATCCAGACCTGATCGACCCAGCAATACTGAGGCCAGGGAGAATCGATGTAACCATAGTCCTCGGGTACCCCGACAGGAAGATGAGGAGAAAAGCACTCCTCAAACACGCGCAACTCTACGGAATAAGCATAGATGAAAAATGCATTGACATGCTGGTCGACATGACCAGGTGGTATTCGCTGGCGGAGGTTGACGCCTTCATCAGGCTAGCGGCCGGTAAAGGCAACAGCAAAGTGGGTGTAGATGAGATTATGTGGGCGAAAAAGAAGTTCAACATAGTGGCTTCAGAGCGCAGCTCTATGCAGGACTACCTTAAGTGGTGGGCCAACAAGGCCCAGGGAATAATTATATCCTACATACCCCATGAGAATGAGATATGAAGTACGTCCTGATTACATATTCCTTAACTTCTTTAAGATATATACAGTTCCGTCACCAGTACTCACGGCTTCACTACATCCCTTAACATAGCAGTAAGCAACCACAGCTGCAACAACCGAGTCACTTAAGTCCTTAATCATGACAGTGTTAGTAAAGCCTTTAACACCTACATTAATACCCAGCAGCTCCAAGAGGCCACTACATGAATTAACCCCTGCCCCCAGCAAGGCACTACGTGGGTGTGTTTCAATGACCTCAATACTTAAGGACCTAAGCTTCTCAGCTATTTTCCATCCCCTGACGCTGAGGTCACGCATCCACTTAAAATTAGGAGGAAATACCCTAAAGCCGAGCTTGATCAGTAACCTATCCACATCCCTCATTCTGGGAATCCTAATTAAGGGGGCGTCAATAGCTATGAGGCGTACCTCATCTTTCAGAACCTCACTAACTATCGACTCATCAGTACTCAGGCACTTTACCTTAGTAAGAATAGAGTGTCTCTTAGTAAGAACTATTACTGCATAACCAGTACATCTCTTAGGGCTTGCTGCCAGATCTAAGCCAGCTACTGCCTGCGTCATCCCTGCTTAACTACTGTTGCTACCTATTATCTCCTTTATTCTGTTAATGTTCTTCTCAACAAATTTGACGGCCTCCTCCAGCGTTCTCCTACCTTCCTCAGTTATTTCATATGTTTTAGGCTGCTCCTTCGCCACCCTAACAAGTCCCTCCCTACTCAGTTTATAGATCACTGTGTACAGAGTGATAGTACTGGGATTAAACCCAAACACCCTCCTTATCCTCCTTCTAATGTCGTACGCGTATGTAGGGCCGTTCACTAAGCAAGCAAGAACGTAGAGCCACAGGTTTTCCACTGTTAACTTACGGTTCAGCCTGACCAATGCTTTAAGTGATGACATGACTGGGTCCCGTACCCACCTCTCAAGGCAAGTCTCTAACTCGTGATTTATATATGTTTATATATTAATTCATTAACTGTATGATTTAATTACCTCTGAAATTCTCTTAATACACCAGTTTAAGTGAAATCGTTTTATCCCCAGTAGACTCAAGAACCTGATATAGAAGGGAGGCTTGAGCGGGGCTCCAGCTGCTTGAGGGTGACCCCCACCACCCAGTGCCTTAGCTATCTCTCTGACGTTAAATGTCCTGCTTCTTAAGCTAACTGAGCCATACCTTACTATCACAGCAATATCTGCCTGAAACCTGCTGAGCAGTATGTTAGCCACATACGATGTCAGGTGCTCCTCACTCCCCTTAAAGTAAGCCACGACCCTTACGTTCCCGACCTCGGTAAGTACAGCCTCACTGATAGCCTTGCCGAAAACCCTTAACTCCTTACTGACAGCCCTCTCAACCACCTCCCTAATCTCATCGTCTAAGGCACCACTGAATTCACGTAACTTCATAACTACGTGCTTCTTCCAGTCATAACCACCTTTAAAGCCCGCATATCTTGCTAGGAAGTTTCCTAGCCAGTAATCAAATTTCCATAAATCTATAGAGCAGGCAACTCTGACTAATGCGTCTACATCCTCACCTCTGAGACCTAGGTGCTTAGCCACTACTCCCGAAGCACATGTACTTCTATCTACATACAAGTCAGTGCCAGTACTTCTAATAACATTAATCCATTCCTCATCCCATACATGATGGTCAAACCACATGACCCGACCACCTGATGAGATTATTCTATTTAATTGCTTTACAACCTTAGGCAGTGTAGAAGCATTAGCCCCAAGATCCGCTATGTAAACACATGCTTTATTAGGTACCTTATTGAGTACCGCATGCAATTGATGTGGTTGTGCAAAATAAAACCTGGTCGCGCAACCCACATACTTAAGTATTAATGCTGCAGAAGACAAACCATCAAGGTCTGTATGAGTAACTATAACTACCTCAGATTCCTGCTCATCCCCTTCATTTCTGCATGCCGTGCTGACCATGCAATCACCTGTGGCACCAATTATATTCTTCACCCCAAACACTTTACAGTAATTATGTAGTACATTAAATATGATTAAGGCATAGGTAATACCCCCACTTTAGAGCCAATTCAGTGTAAGGTAGTGAGGATACATGAAGGATTAGGCGGGCTGGAACAGTAAGGTAGACGGCAGTAAGTAATAGTGATGTAGCGGAAAATACTCTATTGTACATAATCACATATACTCGGGATACATTTCAAGCAACATACCTTCTATTGCTATGGGCTTCAGCTCACTTACTTTTTTAATTGCTTCTTCAAGTCTTACGGAGGAGTTACTATATATCTCCATTAATACCTCACCTTTCCTTACCTTATGTCCTCTCTTAACATATAACTTGACGCCAGCCCCCTTGTCGTAAGGTGCACCAGCTATTCTAGCCAGGGTCGTTATTGGTTTATTGTAGACCCCTGTCACATATCCCTCAATAGGGGCTCTTACCTCTGCTTTATGCTTTCCTATGGGTGTGTCGTTAGGCCTTACTTCCGGGTTCCCACCCTGTGCACTAATAATATTCTTGAACATCTCATACGCCTTACCACTACTCAGTACTTCCTTAGCTAATTCCCTCCCCGCCCCCTTAGGGGCTGCTCCAGCCATCTCCAGCACCACCCCAGCCAAGGACGTGGCCTTCTCCCTAAGTGACATGGGACCTCCGCCTAGCAGTGTTTCAAGTGCTTCCTTAGCCTCTAGGGCTGGTCCAACCGTGTAACCTATGGGCTGCTCACCATAAGTAAGCGCGCATCTAATGTTTAGTTCTAGTCCATGACCTACTTGAGTAAATATTGATGCTAGTTCCCTACCTTTCTCTAATGACTCAACTTTAGCTCCAGCACCTACTGGAATATCTATGAGTAGGTTCTTAACACTCATGCTCAACTTCTTCGAGAGTATTGATGCTATCATCTGAGACAGTGGATCGGCCATGAGAACGTACTCAACCCTTATTAATATGTCATCTGCTGGAGCTAGGTTCAGCGTTCCTCCCCATATAATAAAACCATTAACCTTCTTCGATAGCTCGAGCACTTCATCCGTCGTAAACTCGACATTAGCGAAGACCTCCATAGTGTCTGCAGTGCCCGCAGGGGACGTAATAGCTCGTGAAGACGTCTTAGGTATGAATACGCCTGTTGAGGCAATAATAGGTACAGCAACTATAGAAACCTTGGAATTACCTGGAACACCACCTATTGAGTGCATATCGTAAACAGGCTTATCGAACTCCAGTTTATTACCTGTCTCAACCATAGCTTTAGTTAATGATATCATCTCACTAACATCCATACCCACACTCATTTGAGCTGATATGAAGGCAGCGATCTCGACATCAGTCAGTACGTCAGAAACCACATCCTTGATTATAGTATATATTTCATCGTAACTCAGCTTACTTCCATGCAACTTCTTCTTTATATATCTCACCGAGGTAGGGGTTACATAAGGCACTAGTTCAACATCACTTGGTCTGCCCAGAACTTCATAGATCGGCCTAGGCAACAACACTTTATTGCCACTTAATTCATTGCTTATGCCAGCGAAAAACGTGAACTCCCTGCGTCCTACAATAACCTTTACTCTACAACCCGGGCATATGTCCAGTACCTTAGCCGCATCCCTGCTAATTAGCATGAGTCTTAAGTTGCCGAAGTCTGTGGAGAAAACCCCTGCCTCAACCTTCATACCTCATCCACCTTAGCAATAAGTACAATTAATAAACGCTATAAGGGTAAATTAACCTAACCTCATCTCTTAAGGGGAACTCAACAGTAATTTCCTTGAATCATAGCATTAGGTCACGCCCGAGATGCTTTTTTCATTTTTCTTGTAAGTATTCTGAACTGCAGGGTAAGCAATCTCTCGGAATTAATGAGTTTTGACGTCACATAGAGCATTATACTCGAGAATCCCAAACACCACAAGACAGCTATAGGAGGAATCCACGACATTCCTTCTAGCTGCGCTTTTAGCACCAGTACTGGTGATATGAAGGGCGAGATAGCTACCATGATTGAGAGCGCTGACGGACTCATTGAAGACAGATCCATGAACGACAGTATGAGTCCTGGAATAATTACTAGTATGGCTAACTGCCCGATATATGTCTGTGAGGTTCTAACATCAGGTACTATGGAGCCGAGCAGGATGCCTAGTGATGCAACAGATATTAGTGAGAGGAACGTGGAAACCCCTATGAATATTATTAGAGTGGGCTCTAGGGTAAATATATTAATTGGTGAGGCAGGTCCTGAAGAAATTAATTCTGACGTGGCTTCAGGCATGCTGTTCAGCTCTCCAGTACTCCCTAATCCCCTAAATAAGAAGAACATGTATATCGTGAAGCCCGCCATGTACGATACCGTAGCTAATACAACGAGAACTAGCGTTCCAAGTAACTTACTTAGGACTATCTTAAATCTAGGTATAGGTAGGGTTAATAGGATCTCTAGGGTCTTCTCTTCGTTCTCAACAGCCATTGATGATGATGCTACGCCTAGGGCCGTAGACACAACTATGAGTGGTGCGAAACCCAAGAGCATAGCTGATGTGGCTAGTGCCGAAAGAGCAGACGGACTTATTTCAATACCTCTAAAAAACACAGCTAGCTGAGGTAGTATAGGGCTCGTTACGAACGCTGGATTAATACCTCTCTGCGCAGCTATGTAGGCCCTTATGTAGGTGTTCAGCGCTTGAGCAAAGCCGCTAATTACTGAGGTTGAGGCCATCGATGTCATTGAGATTCCTCTGACAGCCGCCTCAACTCTTATGAGTGATGGCTGAAGCTTACTGACGTTCTGGCTGAATCCCACGGGAATAATAACTGCAAAGGTATAGTTTCCGGACTGTAGAGAATTCCTGATAGCAACTGGGTCATATGCATAGATTACGTGCACCTCCTTAGCGAAGGACCTTATGAACTTAATAACCAGTGTACTGTAGTTTCCTAAGTCAAGATTACAGACAAGTACTCTGGCCTCCTTAGTCCTCTCAGCGACCTCCTTAACCGTCTGGGTGAATCCGTAATTATAAACAAAGCCCATTATAGCGAATATCACAAGCGGCATTAAAACAACAGTAATTATTATCTTCTTATCTCTTAATGTATTCTTAATTTCCTTAACTACCAACTCACCCAGCGGCATGACCCACCACCCTAACGAAAACCTCTTCTAAGTTCCTCACACCATATTTGCTCATGAGGTCTCTGGGAGCACCCATAGCTACCACCCTGCCCTTGCTGAGGAGTGCTATTCTGTCGCAGAGATACTCTACCTCAAGCATGTTGTGTGAAGATACGATTATTGTTATTCCGTACTTCTTGACGTAGTTCTTAATTATGTCCCTGACATAGACCGCATGAACCACATCTAAACCTGAGGTGGGTTCATCCATGATAGCCAGCCTGGGCTTGACCATAAGGGTCCGAGCCACCTGCAACCTTCTTTTCATTCCCTTACTGTATGTACCCACATACCTCTTAATCGCATCACCCAATCCAGCAAGCTTTACGCCTTCCTCAATTACGTCCTCCCCATACCCGTAAACCCTAGCCATGAACTTCATGTACTCATACCCTGTTAGGTACTTGTAGGCTCCCGCCTCCTCAGGTAGGTAAGCTATCAGCTTCCTTACGTCATCACAGTCCCTAACTACGTCCTTACCGAATACCTTTACAGTACCTGAGGTTGGCTTCAGCAGCGTCGCCAGTATCCTCAGCGTAGTTGTTTTACCAGCACCATTAGGTCCTACCAAGCCAAAAATCTCGCCTTCCTCTACCTCAAAGGTTATGTTGTCTACAGCTATGATATTCCCGAAAACCTTTCTTAAGTTCTTGACTTCAACAGCCTTCGCCAAGGAAGCCACCCGCAACTGCCACTGCAATTAAACCTGTAGCTGATTAGTTATTAAGTATGTCTGCCTGCCCTCAATTGCTCAGCTATCTTGATCAGCTTCATGACTACGTCAACAGCTGACTTACCGAATATGTTTATCATTGGCTCCTTACCTACATCCCCTTTATGAAATATTAAGTCAGGAACCGTGCCCTCAACCCTCTTAATAGCCACCTCTATACCCCATGGAATCGTAGCTCCTTCTCTAACTTTAACTTCCGGGGGCTCTTCACTCCTATCGTAAAACGATGTCTTAAGACCCAACTTTCCAGCAGCTTCCAGCACATCCTCAGAATACTTTATGTTGAGCGCAGCCCTCATACTGGGGTCGTACTCCATAACCTTTAGCACGGCTCTAGCTAGGTGAGAGGATGCACCGAATGTGGGTGGCCCCACAGCCTTCACCTTATTACCATACCTTACTACCCTCCCCAAAACCCCTGCAACATCGTCAACGCCCCTTGCATAATGCTTAGGCAATGCAACCACAACATTCATTTGTACCTCAGGTAGTAGAGGGTTGATTAACTCACCATGTTCTTCAAGGATCTCGATAGCCCTTCTCAAGTCCTGAACCACCTTCCAATTTTCAGCTGGGATCATAACCCAGGCTGGCGGATGCACTGGACAGTGCCCTCTCCCTATATCCCTTAGTCCGTACTTTATAGCTACCGTAACAAAATCCTTAGCTATCTTAATGGCTTCTGAGATTACCTTACCTTTAGCTAGCTCAGCAGCTATAGCTGCCGAAAAGGTACAGCCTGTTCCATGGTAGCAGCCACCGTGTATTCTAGGTACTGTAAATACTTTAAAATCCCCTCTCCAGTACAGCACATCAGCTGATTCACTTCCCTCTAAGTGCCCACCCTTAACTACAGCTGCCTCAGCACCCAGCTCCTCAACTATGTACCTAGCAGCTTTCTTAGCGTCATTAATTGACTGTACCTTAATTCCCGTTATTTTTTCTGCTTCAAACCTATTCGGAGTCACGACGGTAGCGAGAGGTATTAACTCATTGATAAGTGTCTCTACCGCATCAGGTCTTAGTAGTGGGGCTCCCGACTTAGCAACCATTACTGGATCTACAATTAACGGAAAGCCGTATCTCTTGACTGCTCCTGCAACAGCCTTAATTATCTTTGAATTACTCAGCATTCCCGTCTTAGCCGCATCAACTCCAATGTCATCAGCTACAGCCTCGATCTGAGCTACCACGACTTCAGGAGGTAAGTCATAAGCAAGTCTAACCTCCTGTGTATTTTGCGCGGTTACTGAGGTCAGCGCCACCAGCCCGTGAACCCCTAACGCAGCAAATGTTTTGAGGTCTGCCTCAATACCCGCCCCACCGCCTGAATCTGAGCCAGCGATAGTTAGTGCTGTAGGTGTAGTCCTCATTCCTAGCCCCAGACAGTATTTTAGTCAAGAATTAAATTATGTTAGCCATGCCTTACCTACGTTTACTGGGTGACTGAACCACTATTATTGCCCCAGCAACATATGGTGGGAGATTGACTTCATCACCTGTAAATATCCTAGCTTTGATATGACCTCTGCAGTTCTCGATTACGTAGAGTTCGTACCCTACATCAATTCCCAGCTCCTCCATCAGCTTAAGAACGCTAACCAGCTCCCCGGAAACACGCGTGATCCTAACTCTAGATCCCGGCTTGAACTTAGTCAAAGGTCTCTCATTAATTGATCTTTTGAGGTCTGAAGTCCCTGGAATAGGGTTTCCGTGAGGACATTGGGAAGGTTTACCAATACTTACATAGATCCTCTCAACAAGTTCATCAGGTAGATGCTCCATTAAGTGTGCTAGTCTATGTACCTCAAAGTTATTGTAGTTTAAGTATTTCTTAAGCCACACCTCAATGATCCTGTGCTTCCTAATTATCTTCTCAGCTATCCTCCTGCCTTCCTCAGTCAGCTCGACACCTCTATATTTTGTCCATTCTATGAGTCCTTTATCGACTAATCTAGAGAGAACCTTAGATATTGTTGCAGGGGTAACGCCCAGCTCCCTCGCCACAATAGTAGTTCGGGCTTCACCGTAAGCCTCAAGTACCTTGTATATAGTTATCAGATAGTCTTCAATAGCCCTACTGGTTGCTTGCTCCCTTAACTGCCTCACTCCGCTGGGTGACATCCCAGAACACCTCAGACTAAGTAAGCTTGAGGACCTGATGGCATACGAACACCCTGAACTAGTACTATCCCCCTAATACAGTCAGCCAAGGCTGATTTCCTCACGCATCAGTGCCGCCTGAGGTCATCACACTAAGTATATGATCTGACTTAGTACTTAATAAACTACCGCATAACCCCCATACACTTCAGGTTACACCAACTTTAAAACTTGAAAAGTAATGACTCAATCGTAGGGGATTCTTGAAAACTAAATTGACCCTGCTCAACTTAGTTGAGGACCGCCTTAATACGTCCCTCTACAGCCCTATCACTTAGTACTCTGGTAATAACCACCTCCAGCGTCTTACCTATAAAGACTTCTGGCGACTCGGTCAATACTTTAATTACTGGTCCATGCGGCAGGGTATACGCTATTAAAGCGTCACCAGCCTTAGTAGCCACCCCCACAGCTCTTAGTACTTGACCCACTAACTTCTTCTTACTGACATAGTTAATCCTTCTAATGGTGTAATACAGCTTTCTTGCCCGTGACTTAACTGCTGGCGGAGGCCTACTGAAACCTTCAAACGCTGTACCTTTTAATGGTGTAAACCTGTAGAGCGTTATTTTCTCTACCCCTAAATCAGGTAGCTTCTTCACTACCTTAATTGTCTCCTTAATAGTTTTCTTAGACTCTCCTGGGAGCCCATGAATTACGTAGACATACGGTCTCAAACCCTCCTTAGCAAGTAAACTAGCAGCTCTTAGAACTTCATCAACCGTAGACGGTCTTCCCAGGACTATGTGATGTTTATTACAGCCTGTCTCCAGCCCCAAATGAACTGTTGTACCACGCAGGTACATCCCAAGAATTCTTGCAACCTTCTCATTAACTAGGTTCGGCTTTACATTTTCGATCATTATGTAGACCTCACGTGAAGATACCTCACTTACTTCAGTTAACCGTTCAAGCAATTCCTGAATAGCCTGCAGGTTAGGTGGTGGATACCTAGGGTCTGTTAGTGGTGCTGGGTAGACGAGCCAGTCCCTACCGTAGTCTAGGAAGTCAGGTGCGCTCAGAACTATCCTCTTCACACCAATCTTAATTAACTCACTGACCTCCTTCACAATACTGTCAATGGGCCTCGACCGTGCTGGACCGTAAAGTGCTGGTACTGAGCAGTACCCACATCCTGGAGGTATGTTCAGAGGGCAGTTGAGCCTACTCCACAATCCTCCTTCTCGGCACTTCATACACTCAGTACATCTCCTCCCATCCGCTAAGGGTAGCGTAGGTCTGTAGTAGTTGCTACACCCTCTGACAACCTCAACATATACTCTCGCACACCACCAGTAGTCGTACCTAGTCACTAACTTAGTAGAAGGTGTGCTTCTCCAAAGCAGCTCTGTCGGTGTATATGAAGGTCCTGGGTTCTTAATTACTCTCTGACCCCTCTTAAATACTATATTTGGTACTTCAGTAATGCTCAGCCTGTCCTGAAAGTGTCTAAGTAGCTTATCGATACATAACTCAGCCTCTCCCCAAACTACGTGAGTAAACCCTGAGTTAATTAATTCAACATAATTAACTGCTGAAGGACCTCCTGCCACTGCTGGTCCCCTGTCCCAAGACCTCACCACCCTAGCCATAGACCTTAAGTCACTGCTCATTCCAGAGACCATCAAAACATCAAGATCCTTGAGGCTTTCCGGATCTCTAATGACTGCATCACATGTTGCTAGATCAACCCTATGCCCTAGGGACTCAATGACACCCGCCACCAGCCTAGGACCCGCACCTATAACATCTAACGTCGAGAAGCGCCTACCTGTTGAACCCGCACCTAAACAGTCAACTATTAGAACATTCAATACGAACACCCTCTAAGTTCCCTGCAGTAGGCAGTACCGCCGCTATTATATTACCGTATCCTAAGCTGGCGCAGATCCAATATGTGTTATGGCTACTTAGTGAAGAATTCAGAGAACATGCGACCGATCTCACGTGCCAGTATAGAGATCACGTCTACTAGTCTTCCAGCCCTCAGCTCCCTCCATAGGAAGGAGAACCTCATGTAGAACTTCCTGTAAGCATAGAGTAGCATCCTCCCCAGCTGCTCGGCTGTAAAGTGGAAGCCCCTTATAACTGGCTTAATGGTAGTGTAGTGCTCCCAGTTCCAGTCTACTATTAAATTATTTTTGACTGCTGATTCAAATAATGGCGTTCCCGGGAAGGGAGTCAGTACCGTGAATTGTGCGTATGAAGGGTCCAGCCTTACAGCGAATTCGACAGTATTCCTCATGTCCTCCACAGTCTCCCATGGAAAACCGAGAATGAAGCTGCCTGCTGCAAATCCCTTTAATTCCTTGATCCATCGGAATACTTTACGTACTTGCTCAAGAGATATTTTCTTACCGATCTTATCAATTGTTGTCTGAGACGCTGACTCAACACCGAAGTATAAGGCCGTACACCCGGAGTCATAAAGGAATTTCAGGTACTCTCTATCTACGTGGTCGACCCTTGCGCCGCAGGCGAATGTGAGGTCTAGCCCTCTTTCCTTCAAGCCCTTGATCATGTCATACATGAATTTCCTATTAACCACTAATTCATCATCGGTGAATGCTACTTGCTTGGCTCCGTACTTTTCAACTAGGTGTTCTATTTCATGGACAACATTTTCTGCTGATCTGAATCTTATTTTCCTTCCCCAGTAGTAGGATGTTATGCAGTAAGTACACCCGTAAGGGCATCCCCTGCTAGCCATTATATGAGCTACTCTTACAGACTTATTGAATACAGTATACTTGTCCATTGGGAGAAGGTGGTGTGCAGGGAAGGGAAGTTCGTTGAGGTCGTGGATTAGGGGCCTGGGCTTAGTGACTACGATCTCCCCGTCCCTATCCCGAAAAGCTATGCCGTCCACCTTCTTAAGCGCACTGTAGTCAAGTCCTTTTGCCTCTAGAGTATTCACCAGCTCTAACGCTGTGTACTCACCTTCCCCCCTCACAACTACGTCTGCACCATTATTGAGGGCCTCCTCATACATGTAGGTCGGGTGTGTACCACCAACTACTATAGGGACGTCTTGAACCTCACGTTTCAATTCGAGAATGGCTCTGTAGCCCTTAGGTGCCATAGGCGTCTGCATTGAGATACCTATTAGGTCTGGACTCCAGGACTTAACTTCAGTAATAAAATTCTTGAGAGTTACTTTAAGAGTAGGTGCGTCAATAATCTTGACTTTATGCCCATGCTGTTCAAGCACGGCAGCTATCCAAGCCAGACCTAGGGGCGGCGCATTCATTCCTGCTATTCTGTAGACTTCTAGATTGTGAATGTCTGGCGGCAGAGCCAGCAGAACCCTCATCCCGTATCATTCCCATTGTTAAATTACATATATTTATATTAAGTGAGGTGGTTCAATGATTAATTGTGCAACGCTATGAAGGGTAGTTTATTAATGTTACACCTACCAAAGTTTCAGAAGCGTTATCCTAAACACCGCCTTTCAGTAAGCGGAAGATCTCAAAACCCTGCGCTATCAGTGGCTTAGTGAGCCTGCCTAGAACAGGGGAAATTATTAGTAGCTCATTCACGTTTCTTGGAACGACTGGAAGTACCTCATTAAGAAGATTCCTGCGCTCTCTTAAAACCTTAAATAGACACGTTATCCCCTTCACAACCTTCCTTACATCACCACTGAGGGCTAGTGCCCTAATTAACTTAATCAGTGCCGAATAACAGTCCGGGTACCCCTCAGCTAATTTCTTCAGTATATAGACGGCGTTAACCTTCAGGTTGTTTCCGCCTACAGAGCCACTGATGTAGAGGTAGAGTGAGTTAGTATTAGCTATCTCACGGCACATATTTTTGAATAATTCACAGTCAAATGAGTCAACATATAACGCTTCATCAATTACATATACCGAATTCTTCTTCCTGACTAGAATCAGGTTAAACTCTATATTCTTTACTTTGTATATAATCAGACTTGTTTTACTGAGTGCACTAGCCACCCTCCAAAATCTCTTAACTCTAAACTCCGTCAGCTTCAGGACATCTCTAAGAAACATCGAGTTTGTTACTGGCGGATCCCTACACGCAAGTCCATACTTAAGGCAGTTCTTCACCTGTGAATCAA
>JAGGUC010000133.1 GCA_021158735.1 Desulfurococcales archaeon
CTCAATTAGTAAGTGGTCTTTTAAATGATACCTGCTATAGCATCATCAACAGGAAGATTATGATGCTGCTTAGACATCTGTGCCCTTTGTGCGGAGGCCCAGTAAGTGAGAGTGAGTTAGGAAGGGGGGCACCCTGCAGTAAGTGTGCCAGAGCTATAAACTCCTCAGTAAGTGGGTCTGCCTCCAGCACTAAGGGAGGCCGCAAATCAGTTCTGGCAATCCATCAGGATAGTTCTTGCACAGCTCTCGAGCCGATAGTTAAGGTAGTGACTAGTGAGGAGCTGAGAGATTTTGAAAAGTTCTTTAAAAGAACAACTGGAAAAACCTTTTGGTCTATTCAGAAGTCATGGGCTAAGAGAATGCTTTCAGGCGAGTCTTTCGCCCTAATAGCTCCTACAGGTGTGGGCAAGTCAACACTTCTACTTTCTTATGCTATATATAAAGCTAGCAGAAAAAGTAAGGTGCTTTACATAGTGCCTACACGTGAGTTGATGAAGCAGGTAGCAAGCAATATCGCACATGTGATCAGTACTAGCAAATCAGTACTAAAGGAAATTAACGTATATACCTCAGACACGATCAAGAATGCAACCAAGAATGAACTGAGTACCCTAAGGCCTCCGTTCATAGCTGTATTGACACACGCTTTCATATTCAGAAATAAGAAAATGTTTGATAATGTAAGATTTGACTTAATAATTGTTGATGACTTTGACGCTCTTCTAAAGTCCTCATCCCTAATCGACTTAATACTCAAGTGCTTAGGCATAAGCGAGGAGGCTATCAACCTAGCTAAGAAAGTAATAAATCTAAAGTCCGAAGTATTGTACTACAAGTACTTAGGTAATGAAGAAAAAACCAGTGAGCTACAGGACCAGCTATATGAAATTAAACTTCAGCTAGCCAAGGAAATAAACTACGACGAAGTCGGACAACTACTAATTGCGAGTGCTACCGGGAGGGCCAGAGGTACTAGGGTAAAGGTGCTGAGGGAACTGCTGGGTTTTGAGGTAGGCTCAATAATGGATTACCTAAGGAATATCGTGGAAGCTAAGGAATCTATAGACAAAGTAAATTTAGCTGAACTATTGAAAAAACTACATGGAGGCACCCTACTATTCGTAAGCAGGGACCTAGGCATTAAGAAAGCAAGAGAACTAGTTAAGGAATTAGAACGTGTCGGAATTAGTGCGGCACTAGCCAACTCACGTAAAGCCCTCGACTTGCTAAGAAATGGTAAGGCCAGGGTTTTGGTTGGAGTTGCAACATACTATGGAATCTTAACCAGAGGAATCGATGAGCCACTCACAGTATACAATACGGTTTTCTTGGGAGTGCCAAAATTTGAGGTAAACATCGATGCCATCCTACAGAACCCGAGGAGTTTAGTATCTATTATGTTGGGGCTCGCACATAGAGGTTACGTACTGAATGAAGATGAAAAAGAGCTCATTCGCCGAATGAACAGACTGAGTCCGAGTAAAGTGAGGGTTTTGCAACTGGCGCTGAGAACAGGATTTGAGTTAAGTGATAAGCTGAACGAGATATTAAACCTGATTCTTAGAGTGATTCCCAAAGTGAGTAAGGCAGTAAAAGAGTACGTTAATAAGGAGGGGAAGCTCGTCTTAGGTCACTACATCATAGTCAAGAAGGGAAGCACTTACGTTGCCCAAATACCTGATGTAATGACATATATTCAGGCCTCCGGACGATGTAGCAGGCTATACAAAGGTAGGATGACACTGGGGCTCTCAATAATCCTTTATGAAGATGAGGACCTGCTACAGATATTTGAGAAGAAACTAAAGAGCTATGTTCCATCATCCCAGCCAAAACTACTCGCTGAACTAAACCTTAGTGAAATTAAGAAAAAACAGGTTAAGTCGCGCTCTGAGAGTAAAGGAAAAGCAGATGTGGATAGAATAAGATCTGCTCTAATCATAGTTGAGTCACCAACGAAAGCTAAAACCATAGCAAAGATGTTCGGTGCTCCTGGACGACGTTACATTGGAGACTACATAGCGTATGAGACAGTAATAAGCCATGGAGACAAAGTATACGTAGCTACAATAGCTCCAACATTAGGACATATACTTGACTTAGCCGTTGATGAAGGCATTCATGGCGTAAAACTAGAGGACAGCAAGATGATTCCAGTTTATACTACAATAAAGAGATGCTATGAGTGCGGCTATCAATTTACGGATGAATCCAGTACATGCCCTAGGTGCGGCTCTATCAGGGTACGCAACAGCAAGAAGATCATTGATGCCTTAAGGAAGATATCACAGGAGGTTGACGTTGTTATACTAGCCACAGACCCTGACGATGAGGGTGAAAAAATAGCTTACGATGTCTACTTGGTACTGAGACCCTATACTAACAACTTCATGCGCATTGAGTTCCACGAGGTTACGAGGACAGGATTACTTAAGGCTCTCACATCACCGAGAAATATCAGCATGAATAGGGTTAATGCACAGATAATACGAAGAGTTGATGACAGGTTAGTTGGATTTGAGCTGAGCTCTGTACTTAAGGAATACTTCAGTAAGTACTGGCTCGGCGGCGGAAGAGTTCAGTCACCCGTTCTTGCATGGATCACTGACAGATACCTCGAATATCTTAAGAACAGAGGGTACTTAATCATAGCGTTGCTTCCAGTCAAGAGCTTAAGGGTGAAGGTGTTTGTAACTGATAAGAAAAGAGCTAGCAATATTCTAGACTTAATCAGTAAGTCAGGAATTACGCTGCGATTAGTAAATACTAAGGTGGCCGATGTCTCACCTAAACCTCCCTATACAACTGATGCTCTACTCTTCGATACCTCATACGTGCTCAAGCTGAGTCCAGGCAAGATCATGAGAGTGGCACAGGACTTATTTGAGCTAGGACTAATAACCTATCACAGAACTGACTCCACGCACGTCTCAGCTGCTGGGATTGAGATCGCTCGAGAACTTCTTCATTCCTTGGGACACCTAAATGATTTTGTTCCGCGTAAATGGGGATCCGAAGGAACACATGAATGTATTAGACCTACTAGACCCATAAAATCCCTTGATGAACTGGATGTAGATTACGCAGTGTTAGCAAGATTTAATCTAACTTGGTACCACAAAAAACTGTATGAAATGATCACTGAAAGATTCTTAGCGAGCCAAATGAATAAGGCAAAAATAGAATTCAGCACATTTGATGTCTTAGTAGATGGTGTTAAGCTCACGTCCATAGAAGTGCCTACCAGAGTAATCGAACCTGGCTTTACTAAAGTAAGCAGTTTACGAGTATACGAAGAGTTAAGGAATGGACCTGAAGTCACACTTAAACCTGATGCTGTCAAATTGGTTAGGTCATCGAAATCCAAGCTGTACACTACTTCCGACATAATAAGGCTGATGAAGGAGAAGAACATTGGACGCCCCAGCACGTACGCTAAAGCCATAGATAACAACCTCAAGCACGGCTACATCATACTTTCTAAGAAATACATGTACTTGATACCCACAAAATTAGGACTTGAAGTATCTGACTTCATTAAGAGTTACTACCCGGAACTGGCTAGTGAGAAAGCTACCAGAGAACTTGAGGAATTGATTGATGTGGTCCGCGAAGGTATGCTAAACAGAGGTAAAGCCTTGACATACTTACTCAGCGACTTAATTAGTATTAGGGCTAACTACTTAGTTAAGACAGTAGATGCTGTTTTAAGCACTAATAAGGAAGCCATAATAGCAGAAACTTGAGAACAATGTTGCTTAGTTCGCAGTAACTCACACTTTAAATTAATTTTTCAATAGTTATTTCGATGAATGAAACAAGTTTACCTCTCCTATCCTCACTGCCTATCCTGACATTTTCGAGTTTAATCACGTCACCCATTCGATCTCTAACAGCGTTGTATACTGCTACTGCTTTAGAGATTTTATCGCCCTTGCCCTTAATGATTATCCTCTTGACACCCTGATTAAAGAGTATAGCTATTGAGACTATGTAGTCAGCTATTGGCTTATTACCTATTGTTATTCTGCTCTCCTCGCTCAATTCTTTTACCCCCATAACTGAATGACACAGTTATAATATAAAAGAGTAATCTTGACTAACATATCTTTAACCTAGCAACCATAGCGTGATTTCAACCTAAAGTAATTGCCCCACATCAACTCTGCTGTAGTCGTGTGAAAGCCATTACTACAGGTATAATTGGTATAATTTAAGTTTAAGTGTCATACCTTAAGCTATGAACACCTAAAGAATGAAATCTAGTGGCTGAAGACGCTTAAAATTGACCCACACTATGGCATATAAGCTTATATATAGACACATGTCATGAATAAATGACGAGGTAGTAAAGATGATGTCGACAAGAATGGAAAGCCCCCTAAGAACACTGCGGTCCTCAATAAATAAGGACGTCTTAGTTAGGGTTAAGGACGGTAATGCTTACTATGGAAGACTAATAATGACTGATGCTACAATGAACGTTGTGATGACAGAGTGCGAGGAACTTCACTATGAGTCAGACGAGCCCGTAGCTAAGTACGGTACTGTCCTAATTAGGGGGAGTCAGATTCTCTACATTGTTGTTGACTTCAAGAAGTAGTTGAATACGCTTTATAAGTTTTAGAGACTTAAAAATCATTATGTTTCCCTGCCTAACTAGTACTATTACATACGATAGATAAAGCTTTAATTCAACAACATCCCCACTCATATAGGTATGCGCCATGGCAAGGAATATCTTTATTGAAGCGATAGGCTGGACACCTGTAGAAGAGCAACATATCGAACTAGTTGAAAGAAAGGGACTAGGACATCCCGACTTTATTGCTGACTCGGCAGCTGAGGTGGCTAGCGTAGCTCTTTCAAAGTACTATTTAGAGAAATACCGGGCCATATTACATCATAACCTAGATAAGGTGCTTCTTGTTGGGGGACAGGCTAACCCCACTCTTGGCGGAGGCGAGGTACTACATCCGATCTACATCATAATTTCCGGAAGAGCTACAGAGTATGTCGTGAGAGGTAACTCAATTGAACGCATTCCCGTAGGTACAATAGTAACTAACGCAGTTAAGGATTGGATAAGAAAGAATTTCAGGTTCCTGGATCCAGACAGGCATGTCATTATTGACTACATGATCCGGAGTGGTAGCTCAGACCTAGTCAAGACTTTTGAGCTAGGAGTTAAAAGCAAACCTTTAGCTAATGACACGAGTTTTGGAATTTGCTTTGCTCCATTATCAACTCTAGAAAAGCTAGTTCTAGAGACCGAGAACTACCTAAATTCAAGGTCATTTAAGGAAACCATACCTGAGGTGGGAGAGGATATAAAGGTCATGGGGTTACGAGTAGGTAAAAAAATAAAACTTACTATAGCAGCGGCAATGATTTCAGGACTAATACCTGACGTAGACCACTACATTTCAGTCAAAGAGGAGGTCACTAATAAAATCAGGGATCTGGCAGTAAAGATCGCACCAGAGCATGAAGTTGAGGTATTCTTAAACACCGCGGATAAGCCCGAGAACGGTGTTCTCTACTTAACCGTAACCGGTACCTCTGCGGAACACGGAGATGACGGCATGACAGGAAGGGGAAATCGAGTTAATGGACTAATAACCCCGATGAGGCCTATGAGTCTCGAAGCAACAGCTGGTAAAAACCCTGTCAGCCACGTAGGCAAGCTCTACAATGTGCTAGCAAAAAAGATAGCTGAGAGAATAATCAGGGAAGTTCCAAAAATCAGGGAGGTATATGTGGAGTTGCTTTCACAGATAGGGCAACCAATAGACCAGCCGCTAGTGGCTTCCGCTAAGGTATTGTTAAATGAGGGGATCACGCTACAGTCAGTTAAGTCTGACGTTGAAGGTATTATTGGAGAGGAGCTTGAAGATATAACTAAATTAACAGAAAGGGTAGTAGAGATGCAGGAACAGCTATTTTAGTCTATGTAATTAAATATCTATGATGTATGAAACCGGGTCTGAGGAATGTGATGATGGGTCGGTGACTGAGAACACGTATTTTTATCTACACATGTACTATGTACAGAAATTATTAAGTTACCTGGTGATTTGCTGTTAGACTAAATAAACCTAAGTTCTTACGTTAAGATTAATAACTACTTACGATGTTAAGGTCATGGAATAAGGGACGTACATATGGTGACCACCCTTGCAAGGGTTTACAAGTCACTAGACAGCGCCGACTTTAGAATTCTACTAGTACTTGACTCTATGCTGGGTAAATTCGAATTCATTCCTTTAGAGGTAATTGAAAGGAAATGCAATTTAAGTCCTAAGGAGCTATTGCGAAAGTTAGATAAGTTACATAAGTTAAAAGTCATTAAGAGAGCAACTGCGTCTAGAATTAGCTATAAGTTAACGTACTTAGGTCTCGACTGCATCGCCCTTCACCTACTGGTAAAGAAAGATGTAATTACATTCCTAGGTAGTAAGGCAGGGATGGGTAAGGAAAGCGAGATATACTTAGCTAAAACCCCCAGTGGATGTCTTGTTGCTGTAAAATTCTATAAAATAGGTAGAATAAGCTTCCAGAAGGTTAAGAGGGTACGTTCATATGTTGTAAATGAGAGTAACTGGCTCATCAGGTCAAAAATAGCTGCTGAAAGAGAGTATAACGCCTTAAAGGAACTAATGAAGTACACGCCCTATATACCTGGCGTGTGGGGCTGGAGTAAACATTCAGTAGTTATAGATTACATAGAGGGTATAGAGCTGTACAAGTACAGGGACGCATTCGACCCATTAGGCATTCTAGCAAAAATACTATCAGTTATTCGAGAAGCTTACTTAAAGCTTGGCATAGTTCATGGTGACCTAAGCGAGTATAACATTATAGTACGTGTAGGGGATGTGGAGATACCATTCATCATTGACTGGCCTCAGTACGTCTACAAGGAAGATCTGCAATCAATGTTTTACTTAAAACGCGATGTAGAATACATCATTAAGTTCTTTAAACGGCGATACAGAACTACACTAGATCCCGAAGTTGCCCTTAGGTATGTGACGGGGAGAATTAATGAGCTCTCGCTGGAAGGCGGTAGTAGGAGTTGACATAATTAGGAGTGGTGGCACCGACCTCAACCAGTATTACTATGCGATTGCGGTATTGCAGGATGGACGTGTGAGAAAAACGGAGGAAGGCAGTTTAGGGCACCTAATCAGGTTACTGTGGGAGTACAGACCCGCACTACTAGCTGTAGATAACATTTATGAATTAGGTGGCACAAAAGAGAACTTAAGGAGAATTCTAAGGTTTATACCTCCAGAAACCGAGATAGTGCAGGTTACTCTCGAAGATAGTAGATTTCATGACCTTAAGGAGGTTGCCTTTAAAGCTGGTTTACTTATAGATAAGGGAAAATTACACCCCTTTAAAACAGCTGCCCTTCTAGCTATTCTTGCAAACGAAGGTTATGGAACTAGGTTATCGTTGTTTGAGAGGAAGGTTAAGATAATTGTTTCTAAGGGTAGGTCAGGCTATGCGGGAGGTTCTAGGTCCGACAAGTACCAGAGAAACATGCGTGCTGCAGTAATGCGGATGGTTAAGAGAATAAAGGAAGAGTTGGATAAGAAAAGGATAGATTACGACTTAATGATAAGGAGAAGTAAAGGTGGTGTCGAGAGAGCTTTATTCATAGTTTATGCTGACAGGCGAGACCTAACAGGCATTGTTAGAAATATTAAGGGTTACGACGTGGCAGTCCGGATAAAGCCTGTAATTAACGCTAGGTTCTTCAAACTAATAGAGAGTAAGAGGCCTGAACAAAAATACTTGATCGTAGGGTATGACCCCGGAGTTGTTGCTGGACTAGCTGCGATAGACTTGGACATGTCTCCCGTACTCATTATTTCGGGTAGGGAGCTTGATCGTGGAACGGCTGTTTCGCTCCTAACGGACGTGGGAATACCTGTTGTCATCGCGACAGATAAGAACCCGCCGCCTGATATGGTAAAAAAGCTTGCTGCTATGGTTAACGCACAGCTTTTTACTCCACCTAAGTCATTAAGCACCGGAGAGAAGGAATTACTAGTAAATGAGTACACAAAGAAGTTCGACGTAGAGGTCAGAAACACGCATGAAAGAGATGCACTTGCCGCTGCGTTGAAGGCTTACAGCATCTTTCGAGAAAAAATGGAGAAACTCAGTGCCAAAGTGAGAAGTATTGGCATTAAGGTTAGGAACCTACAGAAATACAAGATCAAGTTATTACATAATGAACCACTAGAAAACATTATTGAAGACATAATCAACGATGTTTTATCTGCCAGTAGGCGTAATGAATTGAGTGCTAGATCAGCTCATTCAATACTGGTCAGGGATAAGCAGCTTGAACAGAGCAACTTAGAAGAGAAGATTAAAGAATTAGAAAGTAAGGTTGAGCACTTAACAGCTGAACGTGAGAAACTCAGACAAAGAATACGGGAATTAGAGAATGAGTATAACTACCTTAAGTCAGAATTAAACATAATTTCAACAGAGTTGAGTAAGGACATACTGAAAGAGAGGAAAGTAAGTGAGTTAATTCAAAGACTTAAAAACGTAAACGCATACGCACTAAAACTAGAGAAGGATTTAGTTAGCCTGAAGCAGAATTTAAGCACTATAATTCAAATGATTGAAGGATACTTCCGGGGCGACTACGTACTGGTGAGAAGAATTTCCTCAAGTCCAGCAGGCATCAAGGACAGCACTGAATATTTAGGTAAAATTAGGAAGTATGAAGTAATCTTCTTAGATGTTACTCAAGGAAATCAAGGTCTACTAGCAACATACCTAAAAGATTTTGTGAATCTCTGCATCAGCCTCGGCTTAAGAATAGCGCTCCCTAAGAACAAGGTTTCAGATCAATTAGCTAGTGCCTTGGTTAATACTTATTACATTCCTGCATTAACTGTACAGGATTACTACTTCATAGGTAGTAAATTAACCCTCCTTCCGAAACACGTAGTGACGGAGTTAGATACCATACATGAAAGACTTAAAAAACTTCGTGAGGAGCAGGCACCAAAACTGACTGAGGAGGCGTTAGAGAAGCTGGTAGCCGAGTATCGTGAAAAAAGAACAGCTCTTCTAAGTAAGAAAACTACCTCACATAAAATATCAAAGAATTAGTCTGATAGTACGTACTTGCTTGTTTTAGCACCTCCTCTTATTTAATGCTTTTAAAGACCTCTACTAGATAAGAACCTACGGAAGGTAAGGTAGCTAGCATGGTGACCTTATAGTGAAAAAGAAAAAGCTAATATTTAAGAAAGAGTATGGAAGTGCCATACTTGAGGGCAAGAAAACAGCAACGATCCGCCTCATATCCAGAGTAAGAAAAGGAGATACTGTAGACATAATTGCTGGTAAGATAAAAATAGGTACGGCAATGATCGAAGATGTAGAAGTTAAGAAATTAAAGGAGTTGACGGATAATGATGCAACAATCGATGGTTTTAAAGATAAAGAGGAACTTATAAGAACGCTCAAGAAGATCTACAGAAAGAAAATAAATGATAATTCTGAGGTCAAGTTGATTAAATTTAAGCTAATCGGTAAAAATGAGTAAGTTCTGTATTTTGTGAAAATACCTTTCTGCCGCTTTTCTTCATAGTGATTATTTCTGT
The DNA here is from genome assembly GCA_021158735.1 of Desulfurococcales archaeon. GTDB lineage: Archaea > Thermoproteota > Thermoprotei_A > Sulfolobales > NBVN01 > B83-G16. The sequence continues at coordinate 9,642 of JAGGUC010000133.1, forward strand.
ATTATTCATATTAGAAGAGCTCAGATAGACAAATTATGTAAATTAGCACCACTAATACCTGATCTAGTTTACTGATATAGTCTCCAGCTATGGTCATCCAAGAACTATATAGTTTGGTTTGTAACTATCCTTCATGTTCTCTTCGCCTTGTGGGAAGGGAATCACAGAATGAAAAAGAAGAATGAAAAGACCTAGAAAGCAGGAAATCGTATGCACTTATGATATGCACTTATGAGAAGTTACTTCCTTAGAATTATTATGAAGGAAATATTTGACTTTGGCACTACTAGTCCCTTACCTTTACTTAGTACACCTATTTCATACTTAGATAGCTTTACAAGCCTTCCTTCAAGCTTTTGCCCATCAGTCAGATGGATCTCTATCTCAGATCCTATAAGGTCTGATGTCAGAACAGTGTCATCAAGGTCCTCCTGAGAGTACCCGTGAAGGTCGGTCTCACCTAAAAAAGCGTATAGAATTGCATGCCTGAAAACTACGTAGGGTGTATTGGAAACACTCACACCTATTTCATATTTTGAGACTTCATCTACTACTCCTTCAATAGGATCCTCATGCCCTAAGACATATATCCTTATGACCTTACCAACTAATCTTTGATCAATTATATTCTCTCTCATTTCTCCTTACCAGGTGCGTGCAGTCCTACTATTGCTAATCATATTAATAAATATTTCATACTTATTAAGTATACTTATGTAAGAAGCCGAGGTGTTAGGATTCGTAATATTGAGTCATGATGAAAAACTACTCTGAGCAGTGATTGAGCTGAGCTACACTGACTATTAAGTAGTTCCCTAAGTTGTAGCAGTTAAGGTTAAGTGAGTACTGGTCTCAGCTCACCTCCCTATAGTCAAGTCCGAGTCCTTCTGCATACTTATATGCTTCCCTCATTTCTAAGGAATTCGGCCTCCTATCTATGTCTTTATAGTCCTTAGGTGATCTGAAAACTTTATACTCCGGTCTATACTGACCCATTATGTTAACTAGTGCATTACTGCAGTTCAGCGCTATCCACTTCAGAACAGGTTTTGTGCAACATTCGATATGATTTGGCAGCACTAAATGCCTGATAATTATTGGGTCACCCGAGTTGCAGATGATCCTTAAATTACGGATTATGACATCATAATACTTGTCCACAAGTGAAAGTCTTGACGCACACCTATTGTTGCCGTACTTGAAGTCAGGAAGCCATATATCTATTAAGTCAGTAATGATGGTCAGTGCTTCCTCGGTAAGGTACATATTGCTATTCCATAGTTGTGGCACATTCACGTTAACAAATTTCAATGATTCAATAATATTGTGTATGTTGGGTGTCGGATCACCACCAACGTGGTTTATGTTTCTAGCTCCTTCACTTCTGAGGTATTCTTGAATTACAGCTAACTCCTTGGCTCCAGCCTCAACACCTTGATACGGATTTTCTTGCGATATGTCGTAATTCTGACAGTATACACACTTAAAGTTACAACTACCATAAAATATGGTGCCACTCGGAACAAGTGGGGCCTCCTCACCCAAATGCAGAAAGTACGTAGTAACATATGACTTAATACCTAAGCCACAGAAACCATGCCTGACTCTCCTGTCAATTAAGCACCTCCTTTCGCAGAATCTGCACTTCGTAACAATTCTCTTTGCTAGCTCTATTTTTAAATCGAGGAAACTGTGTTGAGGTGCAGGTAGCTTCATCCACTCACTTAAAGTTAACCTACCACTTCTTGCCTCATCAAGCATTTTAAGGAAGTTAGTGCGTGCAGAATTATGTACCTCCCAAAGCTCCTCCAATGTTTCCATGCTCCTCGGATCGGTGTCAATGGGTACTTTCTTAGCTATCATGAATTTTGCTGGCGAAGAATTAACCATTACCGAACTATACCACTTCAGCTTGCGTTTAACTTTCTCACTATTCCAAACAGCCTCTGCGTCAGGCCTCACAAGCTTCCAAAACACGCGCCAGCACCTCTAAGCACTATAAAAACTTATCAGACTGATTAATTTTAGGTTATACAGCATGCGGACAATGCTTCGGTGCTTCATCAATGGTCAAGTGTTATGAGAAAGTAATTCATCTACAGTTCTAATAACATTTCCACTACATACTTTATTCTTGCTGAGACACACACCCTCAAGGACTAACAGTTTTCTTTTAAAGTCCGGGCTGCTCCTGCCGTTAATAGTATAGCCGCCCGGACTTAGGTCTGACCTTACGACCCTGTGACAGGGAATAACTATGGGCATTGAATTTTCTTTAAGTATTTTTCCTATGTAACGTGGTGGCAGTCTTAGGCACTCTGCCAGTGTCTCGTACGTAGTGACCTTGCCTAACGTGATTAACTGAAGTAGTGCATATAATACCTCTTTGATCTCGTCTGAATTACTTAATAGTACCCTAAAGTGCCCCTCATCAGTAACTTTAATAGTTAGTAATCTCATATGCTGCTCCCAGTTTACTTCGCTAGAGCTCTCTTAGCCTTGATAACTATGACTCCTTCATCCTCATTTCTCTCTATTATGTACTCTGTACCCCACTTTTCAACCATGTTCTTAGGTATGTATAGATTTAGTGGAAGTGTGTAGTACTCGTACACATACGTTTTACCTTTTACGGTTTTCCTACCCACTACTTTCCTTACAGTGGCAGTACGCCTAACAACAGGCATCGTTAACGCCCCAGATAGATTTCTCTATGGAAGATATAATATTTTCACTACTACATTTTCCTGAGCCTAGCTTTGTGGATTACTACTAAAAAATTATTTTCGAATATCACAGAGATCTCAGGGTGTAGCGTATTGCATAGGAAAGTGACCTTACTTGAATTGGAGGGCTTAGCAATAAACAACTTAATTAAGCTTTATAAGGTTGATGAGTGTTTCAGTAATAAACATGTGAGGTACGTTAAAATATATGTGGAGACTGTGAATGGAGAGCACCTTGAAACAGAGTGTCTTGATCAAAAGAGAATAAGTAAAATAATAGCGATTCTTACTAATTATCAAAAATGGAGCAGGGATATTGCGGGAACACCAAGTCATGAGTGAATATTTTACGACTGTACAATTAACCTTAAAGTACTGAGTTCTCTACTACCTTGACTAATCCGTCTGAAGTCTGTCTCTAAAAAGAACCTATTACATTATCGCGGGTTTTAAACTCGCATTCTTTCAGTATAGTCGGTACAAACTTTAAGTATGAATCTTCTGTGTTGTATCACTTCTAGTACTATTAACAAATAGTAGAATAAATCACAGAAAGCAATGTTGGTGAGTGTACATTCCGTACTGTTTCGCCAATGTCCGCTAGAAAGTTTAAGAAATACATAGTGAACTGCAAGTAAGGGTCTATATGTTAATTTAAAGATCCCTATGATATAATGAGTGATTATTTCAGTGCCATTAGTTAAACTTTAATCTTAGGAAACACTAGTAACTGCTAGATGATGAGTGGTGTTACATATGATTTTAAGGCTGAGATGATTAGGGCACCAGACACTGAATAATATGTAGTTTCAGAGCCATATAACTCAGGGGTACAGTAGCTGTGCCCTCATCCACTATAAACCTGTGAAAACTCTCCAAATCAGCGTTATAACAGAAGCAAAGTTGAAGTTAAGGGATAACGCTTTTTACCTCCCTAAGCTGGTCTATTGGTTGGGTTGGCATTAACATGAGGTTCTGTCCAAAATGCGGTACGATGCTCGAACCTGTAAAGAGAAATAAGAAAACTATCTTAAGGTGTCCTAGGTGTGGGTATGAGGAGGTTGTAAAGTCCACTAAGTCTAGCGAGTATAAGCTAGTTGTTAAATCAGGCAAGGAGAATAAGGTAAAGACAACATCACTAGTTAGTGAAGGTAAGGTGACCTCAAGAAAGAAAGAGGAAATAGAGCAGGAGAAAGAGGAGTTCTATGAAGTATTTCTTGATTTAATGAGTGAGGAGGAAGGTTCCTAAGAGGGGAACTGTCCTTCCAGCTAATATTAAACTTATAAGTTTAGCTATAAGGTAGATTTCTGGAGTGTAGCGGGGGTGCCCGAGCTAGGTCAAAGGGGGCGGGCTCAGGACCAAGTAGTGGGAGCCCCGCTGGCGAAGGCCTGCGTGGGTTCGAATCCCACCCCCCGCACCACATATTATCATGTGTTTCTGTAAGGCGCTAGTATAATCTCAGCTAAGCACTATACGTGGTTACTTGATAGTGTTCTATAATTTCTTAATTCTCCGAGTCCTCTCAAGTGAATCAAGCAACTTATTAAGTACTTCAATATCCTCAATATCAACTTCATCTACCGCCTTAATCTTCGCAAGGACTTGATATATTCTATAAGCTATGAATTTTTCAAGTTCATCTAAAACGGCCGACGTCGTTACTGATACTGCTTCGCTTTCGCTTTTTACTACTTTAACTGTCCCGTGAATAGGGCAGACGACCTCACCGCTCTTTAACTTAAATAGTGGGGTCCTGCATAGAGGACATGATTGGTCAAGCATTATAGCACCAGACCTGAGTAAGTCGCTCATTTTCTTAATGACTTCCTTCCTATTTCCTTCACTCACGACTGCTCATCCATTAAGGAAATGACAATAGGTTTAATTTATTACTTTTCCAGAAATTTTCTAGTTCTTGGGTGTGAGTAATGGCACCGCAACCCCCAGTAGATGTGAAGTCACTGAATGAAGCTAA
>JAGGUC010000008.1 GCA_021158735.1 Desulfurococcales archaeon
CATTTGAAATAGCTGATGAAGTAGGCGTCCCTGACTGGGTCGTAGTACCTGTTGGTAACGGGGGCAATATATCAGCTATATGGAAGGGGTTTAAGGAACTTAAGGAGGCTGGCCTCGTAGGTAGGCTTCCTAAACTAGCGGGGGTGCAGGCCGCTGGTGCAGCACCTCTTGCAAAGGCTTTCAGGGAAGGACTTGGTAAGCCGGAATTCGTGGACAACCCGGAGACCGTAGCTACTGCCATAAGGATCGGGAGGCCCGTCAATTGGCCTAGGGCCCTACGGGCCGTCAGGGAGAGTAGGGGTGTACTTACTGCGGTCACTGACGATGAAATACTTAAGGCTCAGGAGCTACTTGCCAGGCTTGAGGGCTTAGGTGTTGAGCCAGCTAGTGCAGCCTCACTAGCAGGGCTCATTAAGCTGAGGGAGGAGGGCGTGATCGATGCTGATGAAACCGTAGTGTTGGTGGCTACTGGGCACGCACTGAAGGATCCTGACGTCACCCAGTACCACTCAGTAAGATCCTTCGAAGTTAGGGGTGAGGACGTCCTAACATTAATACGTGAACTCACAGATTCCGTAACAGGAAGCAGGTGAGGTGATGTATTCATGACTACGTTAAGTCTAGGGACTTGGGGGGTAATATTTAAAAGAATACCTAATGTAGTTATTGCTGGTGATAACGATGCGCCAAATGCTGTAGGGTTTAGGGAAAGCACCCTACATTCTAAGTCAAATCTGATCAGTAATTCAGGTAATTCACGCGACATAAGTTCTAAGGCATCATTGCGGCAGATTAGAGGTGAAAGAGAAGTAAGAGTAGTTGTTGAGGCACCGGCCTCAATAGCTAACTTAGGACCGGGATTCGATGTACTCGCTATGGCTATTGACGGCTTCAAAGACGTTGTTAAACTTGTCGTTAAGCCCGGTTCAGGCAGGATCGTAGTCAAGGTTGAAGGCATTAAAGTACCTGAAGGTAAGGAGAATGTAGCCTACGGCGTGATCGAGGAGGCTATTGAGAGGTACCAGCTCCGCAACATGGACTTCAATGTTAAGGTAGTGAAAGGTGTGCCCCCGGCCTCCGGTCTGGGGAGTTCTGGCACTACCGCAGCAGCAACAGCTTATGCTGTCTCTGTTGCTGCTGGATTAAACCTGACTACCAGCGAGTTAGTGAGGCTTTCCGGGGCTGGCGAAGCCGTAGTGGCTGGGACACCGCACTACGACAACGTTTCAGCCAGCATCCTAGGTGGTGTGGTGCTGATCGATCCTGCGGGACTATGTATCTACAAGATCAAGGTTGGCAGGGAGTTCTGGATCGCTGTAGTGTCGCCGAACATACCTAAAGGCCCTAAGAAGACCTTCATAGCCAGAGCTGTCTTACCCAGGAAGATCGAGTTACCCCTACTTGTTAAGCAGGCAGGTAACCTAGCTAAGCTCGTGCATGCACTACACGTAGGTGACTTAGAGAGCTTCGGCACGGCGGTCTCAGCCGACTACGTTGTGGAGCCGCATAGGGCGAAGCTAATACCTAAGTACTGGGATCTCAAGAGATTAGCTCTTGAGAGTGGTGCACTGGGCTTCAACATAGCTGGCGCAGGACCCTCAGTATTCTCAATCCACAGGAGTGAGTCTGAGGCTAGGGAGGTCGGTGAGCTGATGCTGAAGTACTTGAGGAGTTCAGGTATAGATGCCTCACTCTACGTAACTAAGGTATTAGACCAGGGTGTGAAAGTTCTGGGGTGATGAGGTTGGTCAGGGTAGTTAGGTTAGCCCTCATAGGTTTCGGTACTGTAGGGAGGTCACTAGCTAAGTTAGTGGCACTCAAGAACAAGTTGATTGAAGAGAAGTATGGGGTCAGACTGAGCATTGTAGCTGTTGCTGACTCGGGTGGCGCTGTAGTCAAGGAGGACGGTCTCACACCGTATGAGTTGCTGAGGCTGTGTGAGCTACCCAGATCAGCTATGAGTACGTTCACCCCTTACGGGCTGCCTGGCGCTGGGGTCAGAGAGATCTACAGTAGGGTGTTACCTGACATTCACGTTGAGGCGACACCGTCAAACTACGTAGATGGTGAGCCGGGAGTGAGTAACGTACTCTACGCCCTAGAAAGCGGTGTGCATGTAGTGTCATGCAATAAAGCTCCGTTTGTCCTGAGGTACAGGGACGTAATGGACTCAGCATCTAGGAAGGGGGTTAAGGTGGGGTTCAAGGCCACCGTAATGGCTGGGACACCCCTGATCGACCTGCTAATGAGTCTGAAGGGCTATGAGGTTGAGGGCTTAGAGGGTATACTTAACGGTACGACGAACTTCATACTAACTGAAATGCATGAGAACCTAGTCACTTATGAAGAAGCCCTCAAAAAAGCCCAGCTAATGGGGATCGCTGAGTCTAACCCAGACCTCGACGTTAAGGGGTGGGATCCGGCCGCTAAGCTAGTCATAATATCGAATGTCCTGGGCAAGCCCGTGAAGCTAGGTGACGTAGTCAGAGAAGACCTGTCTAGACTTGATGTTAGGGAGGTATTCATGGCTGTTAAGGAGGGCTCAGTGTTCAAGTTTATTGCTGCACTAGACCTCAGAGAGGGCAGGGCTTCAGTTAAGCTAATTAAGGTTCCGAGGGAGGACGTGTTTGCCTCCGTTACGGGAACGCTGAACGCTGTGAGAATTAGGACAGACGTTAATGAGATCACTATAGTAGGTAAGGGTGCTGGAGGTCCTGAGACAGCACACTCAGTACTGGATGACGTCTTAACAGTGGCTCAGGAGGTGAGGAGCTGAAATGAGGTACTTAAAGGTGGTTAAGATAGGTGGGTCGCTCCTGAAGAGTGGTGAGTCGTACCTATCAGTAGCAGAGAAGATCAGGGAGAAGTTCATTGAGCAGGGCTCCAGGGTAGTTACAGTGGTTTCAGCCATGAACGGTGTAACGGATGACTTGATAAGGTCTCTTGCTGGGTCAGGTAGTGCCCTAGGCAGGGTTGTGGAGAAGTACACTACTGCAGCAGAGTACTTGGGCAGGCGTAGACTCAAGGACAGGGTTGAGGACGAACTACGTAAGCTCAAGCTAGCTCTCGAAGTAGGTCACGTACACGACCCAGCACTGAGGGATCTGGTGCTCTCATTCGGCGAGAAATTGAGTAAGATCCTGCTTGTTGAGGCTCTCCACCACGCAGGCGTCATGGCTGTAGGACTCGATGCTACCGAGATCATTAAGACCGATGCAACCCACGGGAACGCCTTGATAAAGTACCGCGAGACCTCGGTCAGACTGAGGAACTACGTCGTTCCATTGCTGGAGGAGGGGGCGATCCCGGTTATTGAGGGCTTCATAGGGTCTACATCGGGTGGTGATGTAACTACTTTAGGGCGTGGGGGCTCAGACTATACCGCCGCCGCTGTAGCGGCACTGCTGAGGGCTTTAGAGGTGCACATAATTACTGATGTCCCAGGGATCATGTCAGCTGACCCGAGGTATGTTAAGTCAGCGCGTGTAGTACCCGAAATGAGTTACAGGGAAGCCATCGAGGCGTCACTGTATGGCTGCAAGCGCCTTCATCCAAGGACGTTCCACCCACTCACCCTCGTCCATGAGTGTAGAGTATACGTGGGTTCTTGGAGGGAGAGCACACTCATAACTAGAGTATCTAGTAGGTGCTGTAGGGGGCCCAAGTTAGTGACATTCAAGCTTAAGGGGAGGTATGCCTATGTAGCACTGGTAGGTGACGGCGTGAGTGAGCACGGGCTGGTCAGTAAGGTGGTTGATCTTCTGAAGTACGCTGGACTTCAGTACGATGGAATATATGCATTCATGAGCAGGCCCTCCATAGTCCTAATGTTTGAGGAGCAGGTTCTGGGTAGGGCACTAAACACACTGCATGACCTAGTTGTTGAGGGGTGAGTCACATGAAGTACAGAGTCTGTGTCTTAGGGGCTACGGGCCTTGTTGGCCAGAGGTTCGTCTCGCTGCTGGCTAGACACCCGTGGTTTGAGCTGGAGATCCTGACGGCCTCTAAGAAGTACGTGGGGATGAAGTATGGTGAGGTAGTGAACTGGGTAATTGATGACCTCATGCCGGAGAATGTGAGAGAGATCGAGATCTCTTCAGTAGATCCTGAAGTAATTGCTAGGGAGAAGCCAGACATAGCATTCTCTGCTCTTCCATCGGATGTAGCTGCGGAGGTTGAGGTCGAGCTACTTAAGAGAGGCATTAACATAGTCTCGAACGCAAGCCCTATGAGGATGGATCCCGACGTACCACTCCTGAACCCTGAGGTTAATGCCGACCACCTAGAACTCGTGAAACAGCAGGTCAGGAGGGGGTGGAAAGGAATCCTGGCTAAGGTACCTAACTGCAGTACAGCAATACTTACTTTAGCACTAAAGCCCATAGCCGATGAACTCGGAATTAAGAGGGTTATTGTATCCACCGTGCAGGCAGTATCTGGAGCTGGCTTCAGGGGTGTGCCGTCGGTTGCTATTCTGGATAACGTCATACCGTACATTAAGGGTGAGGAAGATAAAGTTGAGAGGGAGACGCTGAAGATCTTAGGCAGTATTGAGGAAGGTAAGGTAAGGTACGCTGACATCGGAGTCACAGCAAGCTGCCAGAGGGTCATGGTACTTGATGGTCACCTAGAGGCTGTATTTGTTGAGACTTCCAAGAAGACTACTGCCGAGGAAGTTAAGGAGGTACTCAGGGAGTTCAGAGGCAATAAAATCAGAGGGATGAACTTACCTACAGCTCCCAGCGAGCCAGTCGTTGTTAAGGAGGAGCCCGACAGACCTCAGCCAAGACTTGACAGGATGGCGGGCAGGGGTATGAGCGTAGTGGTTGGCAGGGTCAGGGAGGATAAGGTACTTGGTGGTGTGAAGTTCGTTGTGCTGGGGCACAATACCGTGAGGGGTGCTGCAGGTACTGCCGTACTGATTGCGGAGTTAATTACTAGGGAGGGCTTAATTTAATTAATGAGTTTATTTAGAGCTGGTATTTAATCGTAAATACCTATGTATTAAAAAGCAAGCCACCTACTAACTTCACTAGTGATGTTCTATGGTC
>JAGGUC010000051.1 GCA_021158735.1 Desulfurococcales archaeon
CCCCTCCATACTTACACGGCCTAAAGCTATCTCATCAATTACGTCAATTAACTGAAGCATTATTGAAGGGACGTAAGGGCTCGCTAACACGTAGACAAGACTAATGAGGGATGGCGGCCTGGGATCTACCTCCTCAATAGGTCTGACCGACTTGCCAGGAAGTAGTGAGTAGGCGCCGCGCAGGTCTCCGTGATTATCTATTAGCACGCACTCCGACATCACTCTGTAATTAAGTGATGGTGGAAGCCCCAGAACTACAGCATTACCTAAGCTCGCGTAGGGAATTACTTCACTCCTCAAAACAAAAACAGTAGAAGGTCTGGAGGAGTCCCTGAAAGCCTTAAGCAGAAGTCCCGAAGCAAACACGGCATCTAAACTATCTGAAGAATATATGACGGCGTAGTTACTTAAGTAGTTAGGAATCACTAAACCACCATTAATTAACTAGGGTCAGGCATTAATATCGTTATTATATTAACTTAACAACTACTGTTGTGCACGAAAGACAGGCCTTAATGCGGTGCCGCTGCATTAAAGCTATGATATAATCTAAAATAAACCTAGCTAAACCACTTAGAAGTTATAGCAAGTTCATCCTGCCTCTTCTTCTCAGCACTAACTTCTTCTTCCCTCACCTTAAGAAAATCATTTATGCTACCTTTAGGTTCAACCCTCTCAATAAAATCAATCAGTGACACTACTTTTTTCAAAACAATGACATCCCTACTAATAATTAACCTAAGTTCATCACCTTCCTTGATACCTAGCTTTTCTATCACCTCTTTAGGTAAAGCTATAGTAAACCTCTTACCAACTCTAACTTTCAGTATATATGCATCATCCACCAAATTACAGCCACCAAGCAAGTATTCCTAAGATTCCTTAAACACTAGCTGGGTAAATTGCATTAACCTAATAAACAAGGACAACTATAAAAACTGCAGTAGTGTCATGCACTCAACGACATCCTCGATTATTTCCTAATGACTTAACAATCAAAACCCCTAAATTACCTAAAGAGCAGTAACTCGTTATCAACTCATCTCACTTTAATCACATAGAGTTCTGAGGTTCCATCACCTCTTACAAATAGCAGATAATCACTATAGTATTCTAACCTATCTCCATTACCGTGAGGATAGAATATCAACGCTATTGTTAATGTCTCTAATCTACCGGTCAGTAAGTCCAGCTTATATACTGGACCGAATTCACTAATCATGTAGAGATAATTGCTTCCATCGTAAGCCATGCCACATAATTTAATACTACTAATATTATACACATTGACTATACCTCCACCTTTAACATCTATAACTATCAACTTAGGTAATGGTGTTGAATTTAATGTGAGGTAGAGTTTATTATTACCAACCACGGTTACCTCATATTTTGTTACTGAACCATACGTACTGACATTAATTTGATGCGTAATAACACCTGATTCTACATTGTAGATGTATATAGTGTTATTGCCTTCACCAGGTACTGCAACCAAGTACCCTCCTACTGCCTCCAGCCTACACCCTCTCCCCGTTGCCCTGATTTCAGTAGTTACTACCCTCCATTCACTGCCTATGTAGTTAAATGCGTGAAGCCCTGACGAATTAAGCAGATATAACTCATAGCTACTGCTGTCATAAGTTATGTCAGCATAACCATTAAATACGCTCTTAGCCCGTACCGAGTCATAGTAGCTAACGCTTAAGTTACCTGAGCTATCTATACTTAACTCGTAAACTGCTACTTCATCTGACCCACCAACACCGATTAGTAATGCATCAATACTCTCTAATTCAGTAACTGCCTTAGCATACGAATTAAGCATGTCAACACTTGCCACAAACGGTACGTCAGACAATATCTTAAGCCTTAAAATCACCTCATTATTACTTACGTAATCGCTGATGCCGCTTAAGGAAGTTACGTTCTCATCCCACACCCTACCAGATACATGCTTAAGAAGCTCGAACTCCCCAGAAGAGTAGTTATATATATAAAGATACATATCAACCGTAGTATTAGCTGACACACTCACCCTCGGCTTCAGTTCAAGCACTCGCAACACATCGAAGCTGCTCCTCACCACGACATCCCCACCATACTTCTTAACCTCATACACGTAACCACCAACAACATAGTCAAAACTCCTAGAAGCCACCAACCCACCTGACTCATCATAAAGTTCAAGAGTCCCACCAGAAATAATGAAGCCTGCATCCCAGACATGAAGCAATACAGTATCTGAAGACTCAGCAACCTCACCATCAACTAAAGCACCACTACCATTATAAAGCCTCACCTCATACCCCACAGGGACACCAGTGACATTAACAAACTCAGGCGTAACATCAGCAACCACAACATTATCGAAACATACTGTAAGTTGGTCTTTTCCCTCCTTATAACCACCTAAACCAACTTTATCGGGGTTTAAGGGAAGATTAGAAGGTGGTTCAGGAGGAGGATTTGGAATACTATCTGTACAGGTTACCATTCCTGCATCACTAGTTAGATTAAGCATGACCTGCCCCTGAAGATAATAGCTCTTATCAATAGACCCAATAAAACTGTACCATGCATTTCTCTTAATTGTAACACCTTCTTTCGCTAGCTGGATAAATGTTTTAGGAGGTAAGTGCTTCCGTATTTCTAAGGAGTCTTTATTTCCTCCTTTCTTATAGTGACTGAGCTCATAAAAAGATTTATTAAGAGATTGAGGGCGTGTTTGAAGAAATACTGCCCCTCCATATCCTTTCCCCGACACTATCTTTATTTTACCAGCTATGTAGACCTTATTTGCTGCACTTATGTCTACGTTGTTGATTAGTACAATGTACTCGCCACCGTAATCTTCTCGAGGAAGGTTTTCGGTTGCAGTAAGTTCTACACAGCCTTCCTCAGAGTTCCACTTCCAGTTTGTTCCATACGTACCTGAGAGATTTGTTAATTCTCCGTTTGTGAAGGGATTCTCAGTGCCGAATGTGCTGTAGTAGAGTACGTGGCTGGTGTTTTTAAGGACTATGTCATAGGTTGGTTTTCCTATTATGTCTACCGTGCCTTCTCCTACGTTCTGTAGGTTTGTGTTGTTGGCTGTGCCTAGAATCTCTGAGGTCTTAGGTATTGAGTAATTACCTGCCCAAGTTACTGTTCCGTCGTAGGCTACTCTACCAAGATTGTACATTATGGGCTGCAGTGGTTGCGTTGGTGTTGGCGTGGGTGGTGTGTATGGTGCTGTGTATTTGAATATATTTCCTCTTGATGTTATTAATGCTATGAGGTACTTGTGCTGCTGGGTTATGATTGTGTTGCTTATTGTTATTTGTTTTGTCTGCTCTGTTTGTAATACTTCGTTTAGGTCGCCGTGCGCTGTTTGTGTTGTGTTTAGGTCTCTTATGTAGTACTTTACTATGGTTATGTGTAGTTGACCTGTATTGCTTAAGGTTACGATTATTTCCCCATTACTAACTACTGCTTTCTGAAGTGTTAGTGATTCCCTAGTTTTCTCGGTCGCTAGCTCCTGCTTCTCTACTATATCTGTCATTAGGTTGCTCCAGCCTCTAATGATGATGAGTAGGGATGTCATGAAGGCTGCGAATATGAAGAGTATGAATATTGCTGCTATGTATGTTGATACTCCCTTCCTCACGGTCATCACCCAATGTACACTGTTGCTGATGCCCTGACCCCTGAAGTACCTGTGAGGAGTATTTCGTAGGTTTTCCCAGGGGTTAATGTCATGTTCACTACGAACTCATGTAGGGCGCCTGCCCCAACAACTTCATTAAATCCTGACAAGTACTTGTCTGACGGTACTAGCGTGTTGTTTATGTAGAGCTTGTCGAAGGTTACTGAGCCGCCTCCTGGCGCATACAGGTATATTACCAGTAAGTTACTGCTGTTTATGAAGGCGTCAACTATGATGAAGTCGTTGAGCCTTAGCTCAGTCCCTTCTATAGACTCCATCACTCTTCTGGTACTCTCGTCAATCAGTGACTTAGCTGTGTAATAGAACCCTATCCCTATAGCAACTGCTATAAGTATGAGTATGGTAACAGATACTATCTCAGCAATACCTTTCCTTAATTTCTTCGAGCACACGTAGAGAGCACCCTTTCAGGACCCTACACTACTAATGTTTGTTAAGTAGCTTTATATGCACTGCTAATTCTAGGGTACTTCTTAAGTACTTGATTACTCGTAAAGTATTATAGGTAGCTCTCAGGGTAATTAGTGGGGTAGTTCTAGTGTCTACGCCTGCAGGTAGTCAAGAATACTTAGTTAGTGCTTTAACTAAGCTCAGGAGTGCAGCTCTCCTAATGATTATTGCGACACTATTAACCAGTGTTGGGACACTCGCTATTGTGCTGCCTCTGTGGTTCACAGGTGTAATACCCCGCTTGATAACTCACGAAGCCGTCATGGAGCACGAAGTAATGCCAGGTATGGAGAGTAAGTCATTCGTTAGTATGTCTTTAGTTTTACTACTGACTGTCGTTATAGTAGCTCTAGTAGGGTTCATATTAGCCTTAATAGCTGTTTACGGGAAATTACTACCTTCAGCGGAAGACTTCACTAAATACAGTCATGAATTCTCAACACCGTCAACACTCATTAAGATAGGTTATATAGTGGGGCTTATTGTCGGTATTGTAGGTGTCCTAACACTAATATTTATCATAGGGTTCTTCCTCCTGATAGTTGCGTGGATATTCTTAATTTTAGGTAAGATAGGTTTAGCAATACTCTGCTTTAAGATAAATGATAAGCTGAAGTCTGGTATATTCATAGCAGCTGGAATACTCTTTATATTAAGCTTAATACCGCCAATGCAAATCCTGTCCTTCATTGGGTGGATTCTAGCGTACATTGAGTGCAGCTCACTCCTAGGTAGAGTGACATTATCTACTCAAGCATCGTAAGTAACATGTAGTTTACTTAAGGACGCTTATACTGTGCGTTAGGAATATTTAGTAGTATGATTTGAGTGTACAGAAAATATTTTAAAGTAAGTACTTATATGTCCTCCAGGAGTGTCTAATGTACATAGGTCCTCACCCGGAAGTACTCATTCCTGTTAATCCTGCCTTTGAGGTTGGAGTCGCGCTGGCTCTATTCGCATACGTTCTCGCTGTCGTTACCAGTACGAAGTACGTTTATAAATTTCTGACTTCTAAAGGCTCTAAACACAATGTAGCTGTCTACTATAATAGGAAGTTAATTCACGTACTTACAGGTGGCGTTATAGCTCTTCTACTTCCCATTTTCTTTACATCACCTCTAATTCCCTTCATACTGGCTATGGCACTAGCTGTAATTACATGGATCCCCCATCACGCAGGTAAGTTAATGTACTGGTTTCAGGTAAAAAAGAACATGTACGAAGTCAACTTCTGTATAATGTGGGGCGCAGCCGTTTTGCTGGCTTGGTACTTCTTAGGAAGCCCTATCTATACGCTAATTCCGATACTCTTCATGTCGTTCGGTGATGCAGCCACTGGATTTACTAGGAACATTATATTCAAGCGCAGGACCAAGTCATGGTGGGGAAATATAGCAATGTTTGCAGTGTGTGCCCCAATAGCTTACTGGCTTATAGGTCCTTTCGGGATCCCCCTAGCAGCTGCGGCATCAGTAATAGAACACTTTGAGTTCAACCCCATAGATGATAACGTCTTAATAAGCCTGACTAGCCTCGCAGGTGTTCTCGTTATTGAGACATTCTTGATCTAGTGCTACCTCTACTGACTCAAATTAGTCGGGCTTATATAATAGCTTAACCAGCGGTGGTGTTATAGTTGATGACACATATATTAGTATTAAGGCAGCTGAGTACACTACTTGGTCAATAACTCCCAAGGAGAGGCCTGTAACGGCAATAACTATATCTACTCCAGCTCTAGGCATCATTGCTGTCCCTATGAATAAGGCTTTTCTTGTTGGTAGGCCCGCCAGCTTAGCTGAGAGACCGCAGCCCAGTACCTTACCTATAAGGCCTACACCAGCTAGTGAAAGTGCTATTGGAAGTGCATCAAGCGACATATTTATTTCCCAAGGATTAAGTAGTATTCCAGCATAAGCAAAGAATATTGGAGTTATCACTCTCTCAAGAATTTGGAAATCTCTTCTTATGGTTTCAGGTGAGTGAATTCTTGATAGGGCCAGTCCTATTAAGAAGGCCCCAGGTATAGGTGTTAGCCCGAAATACGCTGAAATAGCTGATGCCGCAAGTCCTATTATTA
>JAGGUC010000130.1 GCA_021158735.1 Desulfurococcales archaeon
GGGCTGCTACGATTCCGACTGTAATGGGTGCTGCAAGCGACATTTCTAGGACTGATATGTAGAGAGGGAACCCCCTGATGTACTCAAGCCTAGTTATGTGGATTTCAAATCCTATTTCGAAAAAGAGTAGCAGTATACTTATCTCGCTTAAGAAGGTAAGTAAGCTAGATAATTCCTTAGGAACCTCCAGCACGAACCCGATGATTAATCCAGCAAGCAAGTAACCAATAGCGGGAGATAGCCCACCCTTACGGAGGAGACTCCCAAGCAAAAAACCGAGAGCTAGCAGAACAGCAAAGATGGCATAAGAGGGCGTCAGAACCTCCACTGTCGACACCACTCATACATCAGCACTGCAGCACTCAGCAGTTCCTTGCCTAAGAAATACGGCATAGGAAAGTAATATAGAATTTGGTACTGAGTTAAGACAGTACATAGTGGTTGAAGATACCTTCTCCTACATACCTTGATTGCGTACATAGCCACACCTGAGCAGAGAAGTGCAAGGATTTAGTACCTAATTCAGTAGACTATATGCGTGACATAGTAATTAGTTTTCCGGGCATTGCTGGCTCTGCAGTAGCAATTTAAATAACTTCATGTACTCCAAACTTACAAAGCAATTGAATTCAAGTGCGCAATAAACATAATATTATACTAATGGATTATGTCTAGCTAAGTAACTTGCATATTCTTTGGAGTTCACTATCATTCTTCAGCTTTCTGAGAACTCTTAAATACCTCCTCAATTCTTTCTTAAATACTTCATTATGTGGCCTAACATGGCCACTAAATGTTTTAGGAATATGCATCAGCTCATGAACTACTATCCGTACTTTCTCACTGCAGTCAAGCTTGCTGAAATTTCTGTCTATTAACTCAATAACGTAGAACGGCTTGATATCTAGGCCTACCTGAAGAACCTTACTCAGCCCCCACAACCTAGCATAGGCCATGGACTTAGAATTCGACCTAACAACCCTCACTTTCTCAGGGTTTATGTAATTAAGACCCAACAATTTAATTAAGAGCCTTACTGCCTTCTCACTCTTCAGATCCCTAGTAACCCTCAACTCAGTGACTCACCTAGAGGACTGTAAGAGTTTGAACTTAACTGTTTTACGTGTGTTACCTCTTATTTAGGTAGTATTGATTAGGGGTTAAGTAATTAATTGTTATGGTGGGCGGGGTGGAGGCATTGGTACTTACCTTAGGCATACTGCTGATCTTCGTAGGATTCATTATAATTATGCTATCACTGATACTTAGTCACATGAAGCCGGGGCCTGAAAGACGTGAGGCTAAGGTCAGTGGTGGGGGTGTAGTAATTATTGGACCCGTACCAATAGTGTTCGGTACTGATAAGAGGATGGCACTGGCTGCTGCAGTAGTAGGTGCTGTATTAACTATTATTGTACTACTAGTATTCCTAATTACTAATGGCTACATAGTAATACCTGGAGGGGTGAGGTAGCTGTGAGGGCACTGACTACCTTCG
Source organism: Desulfurococcales archaeon (assembly GCA_021158735.1). Taxonomy (GTDB): domain Archaea; phylum Thermoproteota; class Thermoprotei_A; order Sulfolobales; family NBVN01; genus B83-G16. The sequence continues at coordinate 1,499 of JAGGUC010000130.1, forward strand.
GATTCATGCTTATAGTATCCGGTATATTACTAGTTGTCGCATCATTCCTAATGGGTACATCAACTGAAGGTGCCGTAGGTGGTGCAGGCTGCATAATAATAGGGCCTATCCCAATATGCTTTACTGGTGAGGGCGCTGCGGGAACCGTAGTACTCATTGGTGTGATCTTCATGCTTGTGGTCTTTAGTATAGTAATATACATTATGTGGAGAATGATGAAATATACGGTATCTGTGCCAGCACCCTGAAAAATTCTTGGGTGCCGTAGTGGCTACTTACTACTTCTTAAGTCCTTCAACTCATTCAAGTTCATGAACTCAGTATTAGGACTGCTTGTTAAGTAATGCACGGGTACGAAGGCGGTGTGCAGGAGCGTATATAATTGAGAAACCTTCTTAACGCCTGCATTTAATAGCTTAACAACTGCTTTCAGGGCTACCCTACTTATCACGACAGTATTTAATGGCTCGACATACCCATTAGGCCACTTAGGTACTGCCGCTTCATAGCCTGTAAGAACGAATTCCTCAAGCTTCAAGTAGGTACTTAATGAAATACACGGCATGTCGGCTGGCGCAATATAGGTCAAGTCACAGACAGTACTTGATAGTCCTGTGTAAATACCTGCCAGAGGCCCGTAACCAGTTACGACATCAGTAACTATTCTCACAGAGCAGGGAAGGATGCTGACGAGCTCGCGTAACTGCCACTTGCTCCCAACAGATACCACTACCTCATCAACGAACTGCATAAAATAACTGATGATCCTTAAGATAATGGGTGCGCCCCCAAAATCCAGTAAGGGTTTGTAGACTCGCCCAAGCCTACTGCCACTGCCTCCAGCCAATACAAGCAGTAACTTCGACGGCATACAACCTCAGCTACCTCCTAATATATTAAAGCATGTCTTATTTACTTACAATCTCACTAAAGTTCATGGGCGGTACCGTGGCCTTAATCATAAATTCTTACGGTGCTAGAGTACTGATCGAATCAAGCAGTGACCTAAGCAGTGTTGCGGGAGGGTTGAAAAACCTCTTCGCTAGGCGCTACATACCAGCATTCACTATTAGCGAGTACTCTGGAGGTTACTACGACGCACGTATTAATTGGAACTTGAGCTTACGTGAATTTAAGATCCATAGTTACACACTAGGAGATGTCGATGAATTTAAAGTTACTTCACCACCACCCGAGCCATACGTTCATGAATCACCGTACTTCTTTATTTTACAGGTCTCTTCAAGGCAGTACCTGAAGAAAGGTTATCTTATGCTAACTGATGCAGTTACATTTGCTGATGACGGAGGCGATGCTCACTTAATTCTAGGGTACCCACATGGAGGTAAGAGCAGTTTATTAACTATAGCCTTAGCTAAGGGGTATATTCCTCTAACCACAGAAAATACGTTAGTACGTATCGGTAATGAATGCATCGAAGTAATCGGAGGTACAGATGTACTGATTTCAGACCCTCACACACTAAATAAGTATAACTTAAATCTGAAGCTTAAACATGATGGTGTAACGAGACACGGATACTTAATAATTGATTTGAGCAAGAAAGTGAAGTCATTACTTCCTGTAAGAATTAATTCAATTTATTTAGTTCACTGCTCATACTCCTCAGCAGGTGCTAGCAGAAAGTTAGTCAAGGGACGAAAAGTAATGAAGACTCTATGGTATTTTGCAACCTCTGTGATTAGAGGGCTCGATTACTATGACCCACACCCAATCTACTTGTCCGATGAGAAGTTAGATGAACTACAAAAGAAGTATTTAGTGAGGATATCCGGAATGTATGAGGGTAAGTTTTACGAGATATTTGGCTCTCATCTAGAAGTATTTAATGATATTATTGGCAGGAACTAGCTTGAAGTTATTTACTTCTTTTCAAACTCATTTTGGTGTGTGCATGACTTACGAAGTCATTAACACATTAGTTAACTCATGTAAAAACGAAATAATTCGATTTCTGCAGGACTTAATTAGGGCTGAGTCATATAACCCTCCAGGAAATGAAGCTAAGGTTGCTAAAGTTATTGCTGATAAGCTACAGGAGGTAGGTATTGAGTACCAAATCATTGAATCAGCACCTAGGAGAGCTAATATAATCTTTACTGCTGACTTCGGAGGTAGCAAGACTGTATTATTTAACGGTCACATGGATGTAGTTCCTCCCGGCGACCTATCTAAGTGGGAACATGACCCACTAAGTGCAGCATTAGTTGATGGCAGAGTGTACGGTAGGGGAGCTACTGACATGAAGGGAGGGCTGGCCTCGATGATAATGAGTATAATCCTGTACATGAGGTCTGAAGCACTGCTTAAGGAGACAGCTGGCAGGGTGATTATGGCAGCGACGGCAGACGAAGAAATGAACAGTGATTACGGCCTTAAGTACTTAGCTGATGTAAGAGGCGACGCATTAAGGGCTGACTACGCAGTAATAGGGGAACCAACAGGAATTAATGGTATGGGCAAGACCTTAGTTATCGGCGAGAAGGGAGATTATGAACTGCACGTGAAGATACATGGAAGAAAGGCCCACTCCAGCATACCTTCCTTAGGGGTTAATGCTGTTGAACTAGCATGCGACTTCGTACATAACCTCAAGAAGCTGAAACTACCTAAAGTTAAGCCGCCAATACCTGAGCATGAGTTAATAAGGAGGTTCGCCGCAAAGGCGGCTCAAATCAAAGACACTAGTTTCAGGACGAGATTAACTGAATATATCAAAGCACTAACCGAGAACATATACTCGGCAACAATGATTAGCGGAGGGTTTAAGGCAAATGTAATACCGGATGAGTGTGAGGTAGTTATTGACTTTAGGGTACTTCCAGGACTTAAGCTTGAGGAAGTTACATCAGCTGTAAAAGAACTGCTTAATGATTTAGGTATCAAAGAGTACGGCATTACTGTGCCAGTAGTTTTCGAGCCATCAGTACTGGAAGGCGGGGGTGAATTAATTGAAGCCGTAAGGGAGGGTGCTAGAAAGTACTACGGTGATGACCCAGTAGTGACTATAGGGTCTGGAGCATCTGATGCCAGAATACTGAGAAATAAACTAGGTATTAAGACAGTTCTGTTCGGGCCAGGGTATGGCGAGCTAGCCCACAGTGATAATGAGTATGTTGAGGTAGAAGACGTGCTCAGAGCAACTAAAGTGTATATGTACGTAATACATAACTTACTATCACGTAGCAAAAATTCAAGGCTGTAAAGTATCTTTATTTTTAAATCAGTTTGATCTCTTGCGTGAGTTCTTAGTTAATCATGTACTTTTCCAGTAGACCTACGCTAGTTTATTGAGTATTCCCCTGGCGGCTAGTATCCCTGTTGCTGCAGCTACGTTTATTCCCCTTGAGAGTCCTGCGCCGTCACCAGCTACAAATACGTTGTCAAGCGTCGTTTCTAAGTACTTATTGATTCTGGCCCTAACGCTGTAGAACTTAATCTCTGGTGCGTAGAAGAGTGTCTGTGATGATGCGATGCCAGGCATTATTGTATCTAATCTGTTGATTGCCTCGATCAGGTTCGCTACAACCCTGTAGGGCAGAGCCATACCTACGTCTCCTGGCGTTACGTGCTTTAGCGTAGGCTCTACAGCGCTCCTGCTGACACGCTCCCACGTGCTCCTCCTTCCTGCTATTAAGTCCCCGAACCTCTGAATGATTGGCTTACCACCCCCTAGCTTGGTTGCTAGGTGTGCTATGCTCCTCCCATAAGCTATGGTGTCCTCAAGCGGGTTAGTGAGCTTGACGGTGACTAGTAAGGCGAAGTTGGTGTTCTTGGACTTCACACCAACGTATGATTCCCCGTTAACACCGACTATGTGGTCGTCGTACCTCTCCTGAACTACGAAGCCATTGGGGTTTGTGCAGAAGGTTCTCACCTTATCGTCGTAGACCTTAGTATACATTATTATCTTTGGGTCCCTCACGATCTTCGTTATCGGCTCTGCAATATAGGACGGTATCTCAACTCTAACACCTATGTCTAGAGGGCCTGGCTTAATCTCAATACCTCTTTTCTTAGCTAACTCAGCAAACCATGACGCACCGCTGCGTCCAGGAGCCAGTATGACGAATTTAGCAGTTATGTTACCTGAGGCCGTCTTAACTGTCAAGTAGCTACTGCTCCTCACTATGTCGACAGCCTTAGTACCTAGGAAGAACTTGACCCCGCGTGACTCTAAGTACTTAGTTATGTTCTCAATAACACCCACAGTATTATCAGAACCTATGTGCCTCTGAGGCGTCGGAATAAACTTAGCTCCAGCCTTAGCTGCAAGCCTCTCCAACTCAGTAGCTATGCTGCTTTGGATAGTAAATAGCCTGTCCTTCGGTGCCCCGAACTTAATGAAAACTGAGTCAATATACTTGATGAGCTCCTCAGCCTTCCTCCAGCTACCTATCAACTTATCTAAGTCACCGCCAACGTCAGGGCGCAGATTTATTGTTCCGCTACTCAGTGCTCCAGCACCGCCGACCCCCTGCATTATGTGGCATGGGTTGCACATAGCACACCCACTGATCTTGTAGTCTACATCTAGCTCAGACGTAACTATAGGGCACCTCCGCTCAGACGCCCTGTACCCTCTCTCCACTACGGCTACCTTTATGTCACCCCTACTGTTGGTCACAAGCTCATACGCTGCGAACAGTCCCGCAGGTCCAGCACCAACTATTACAACATTGAACTCACGCACATACATCACCTAAGAAAGCCTAATTCCTTCCTCCTATCTATGACCTGAGTAGCGTCAGGACCTGTGCCGACCAACGTCACAGGTACTCTAATCTCAGACTCGACCTCCTCAACCCACCTCCGTGCTTCGTAGGGTAACTTACTCCACTCCCTAACCCCACTTGCGTCAGGGTAAAGGACGTCGAGCTTAGTTATTGCCGCTTGAGTAGCTGAGTTAAGCATAACTGCCCTCCTAGCCAGTCTGAAATTAAACGGCGCGGCCCTCCTCCTCCTGCCCGTGACCGTAGCCACCTCATCCCACCCCCTCCTACTCACCTCCTCCGGCGGTAGCTCACCTTCAAGGGGGCCTCCACCAACTCGGGTTACGTAAGCTTTAAATACTACCACCACCTCATCAACATGCTTAGGCCCGACACCAACCTCAGAAGCGAACGCGGACGCTGTCGTATCCCTACTAGTTACGTAGGGGTAAGTGCCGTGATATAAACTTAAGTACGTTCCCTGAGTTCCTTCAACCAGGACATTAAGCCCCTTACCCAGCGCTTCACTTACTTCAGCAGGAACGTCCCTCACCATGTGCTTCAGTTCTTTGAAATCTTGGGCTAGCCTCAACCTCCTTAAGACTCTATCGGACATAGCTGCCCCAACACCCTGTAGTGTCGACCCTACCTTACCTGATAGGTATGCGTCCCTCCTCTCCCTCTCAACATGCCCCTCCTCTATAATGCCTGTATTGAAGTCTAGGAACACTCGCCCTTCACTCCCGGTCTCACGAATTTCTTTAAACAGAACATCCAGCCTTACCAAGGCTCCAGGAGCTATGAGTAGCCTAGTATTCCTATTAACGAATGCTGACGGGAGAGCACGGAGCTTCCAGCTCTTGCCATTAAATACTACCGTGTGCCCGGCATTGACGGCACCGCACCTTACAGCTACAGCTACATCATCTGCTAAGCTCATGTACGCCACTATCTTTCCCTTACCTTCGTCACCAAAGAAGCCGCCCAC
>JAGGUC010000055.1 GCA_021158735.1 Desulfurococcales archaeon
AGCAAAACCATGGTTAAGTCTACCATTACTCACCTCCCCCGTCTTCCTCTAGGTGATCAACCACTACTGGTTCTGGCTTAACTACCTTACTCCTGTGCGCCGCCCTAGCTAAAGCATGTGAGCCAGCCGGAGCTAGAAGTAATATTAGGAATGCCGTAACTAATGCGGCCCCACCCATAAAGAACCTGTAAGGTCCTATGAATTCAGCACCGAACGCTATTAGGGCAACACCCAGTAGTGGGTAGAACGCCCCGCCTATAGTACCTATTGTTGCTGCATGCAACCTCACAAAGAAATTCGGGAACCTGTTAAACCCAATGGCAGCTATTAGGTCTGCTATAGCACCTATTAGTAGTAGTGCCCACCCTAAGCAGATTAAGATCGTGCTAATCACCCATCTCACCCCTCTCAAGGTATTTTGCTACGTAAACATCAAGTGCGTAAGCCCATAAAGCAAAAAGTATGGCCACAACCATCATTATAGGTTGCTTAAATATCAGACCTAAAATAGCCACAAATACGGTGACGTCAAAAAAGAATGCATCAATAGCTAAGACTGTGTCAGCTATTGTGGGTCCTTTAACAGCCCTCACTAAATACAGGATGTATGCAGCAATGAATATAGGGAGGATCGCTGTAAGCATCATAATCACTGTTGACTCTCCCAACTCTAAGGTCATCCCACTCCCCCTAAAATAATTGAGGCAGTAAATTAAGTTTAATCAATTACTTCACCTCCCTTGACTACCCTGCTCTCCTTGATGCGATCCTCCAGGTAGTGTTTCAAGACTCAACCGCTCTGAGTTCTCCAGTTCGGAACCAGCGAGTTCATAATCTGTTGTCACTACATACGCCTTTACTGGACACACAAAAACACACTGGTAACAAAATAGACACTTACCGTAATCAATTACGGGGAAAATACCTCTCTTATTATGTGGGAGCTGCCTTGACATCTTCTCCATCTTAATAGCACTTGAAGGACAATCTATAAAGCACAATGAACACCCTATACACTTTCTCAAGTCAGGGTACTGCCTCCCCCTGAGCCTATCTGTAGGGGCAGGTTTGACTTTCGGATACTCAATAGTTACTGGCTTCTTAAATACATTCGATACTATTTCCTTAAGTAATTTGAGCATTCTACCACCTCTGCTTGCGGGAAAGCTCCTTCAATCTCACGTACCTCTTGACCCCTCTACTTTCATCAACGACCAACACTCTTTCAGTACATGAAATGCATGGATCGAATGAAGTCAGTATGACTGGAACGTCCGCAAGCCTTGCCCCTCTGTACGCAAACACACCATTTACGATGTTATTAAATGATGGTGTTCTGACCTTTACCCTGTAAGGATTCTGCCCGCCCTTACTAATTATGTGGTAGAACAGCTCACCCCTGGGAGCTTCAGCCCTAGAAAATACCTCACCTGGCGGGGCAGCTCTCTTGATGTTCTTAGGTACTGCAGGTCCGCTGGGCAGGTGCTCTAAGGCATATCTAACTATATAAACAGACTCGAGAGCCTCATCTAATCTAACCAGCATTCTAGCCCAAGAATCCCCTTCATCTCTAGTAATTACGTTAAACGGTATTTCAGCATAAGCTGCGTATGGGTCATCAGCCCTCACATCTGACTTAACACCTGACCCCCTGAGTGTCGGACCGACTAGAGAGTACTCTATTGCTTCATGATACTTTATTACTCCAGCATTAACTAACCTCTTACGTATTGTGAAGTCCTCCTCAAAGACCTTCCTATAGTACTTAATTCTCTCCTCAACCCGCTCCAGCTTACGGAGTACTGTATCTCTTATATTGTCATCGATATCCCTCTTAACACCGCCGAAGATGTGTATGTCGGCATGAACTCTATTACCAGCAATTAACTCCTTTAACCCCATAACAACTTCTCTGTCCCTCATTATCAACATGAATAAGCTGTCGAACCCTATTACCTCAGCCATAATAGCACATATGATCATGTGTGAGTGTATCCTCTCCAGCTCCATCATTATCGTCCTAATGTAGTTGGCCCTAGGAGACGGCTCAACCCCCATTAACTTCTCCACACCTTGAACATAAGCCTGCTGGTGAACGGTGTTACATATCCCGCAGATCCTGCTGAATAAATATATGTTCCTCACCCAACTGCGACTCTCACTTAGTTTCTCAACACCCCGGTGATTATACCCTGTAACAACATCAACACCAACAACTTCCTCGCCCTCTAGTCTAACCCTGAGCATTATTGGCTCGTGAAGAGCTGGGTGCTGTGGACCTACAGGAATCTCAACAACCGACATGGAGGTCACCCCTTATAGTCTTTTCTTAGCGGGAAAACACCGTCCTTAGCAACCTCCTCAGGCGCTAGGAATGACCTTCTGAGGCTGGAGTTCCCGTCGAAGTAAATACCCATTAAGTCATAAGCCTCCTGCTCCCCATTACAAGCACCTGGTATGATGTCTGATATCGTCTGTATTCGGGGGTTATCTCTAGGTAAGTTAACTCTGAGCACTATCACGGCTTTTTCCTCCAGAGACCAGAAGCAGTAATTTAATTGTATGACCCTATCATGAATTAAGTCAACTGTTGAGATCGTTGATAGGTAAGTCTCCTTGCCTAACTCCCTGATCTTAGCTGCTGCCTCCCTCACCTTACCCGCATCAATAACTACTATATACCTCCTACCCTGGTCGACATGCTCCTTGAACTCCTTAGCAATACTTTTGAGGTAGTTAAGTAGCTCACCCACTCCGACCCACCTTTAAAAGTAGTTTGACTATTCCATCAAGTATTGCCTCAGGCTTGGGCGGGCAGCCTGGAACGTACATGTCTACTGGAATTACCTTATCTACACCCGATACTGTTGAGTAGGATCCAGCGAAAACACCTCCGCTGATGGCGCACGCACCTACGGCAATAACATACTTTGGTGAGGGCATCTGCTCATATAATCTCTTCAGTCTGGAAGCAGCTTTCTTAGTTACTGCACCAGTAACCACCATAATATCGGCATGTCTTGGGTTTGGAGCTAACTTAACACCCATACGCTCAGGGTCGAAAAAAGGTGTTAGGGCAGCAAGTACTTCTATATCGCAGCCATTGCACGCACCGGTATTAAAGTGGATCAGCCATGGGGAGTACCTTATTAGCTTCTCACCCACTACTTACTCCCAATATCCATATACGGAAGCATAAAAAGACTTGCCTACTGAAAACTGTATTAAACATATAAGTTCATACTTCAGCAATGTAATTCCACTTTAAGCAAAATTCAGTAACTAAATGAAGTGATTTAAGTTTTCAAGCTTCATGAAGAACCTAGTAAATGCCGTGAATAGGAGTGTAAATGCCTCAGCCACAGGCTTAGTTAGCCCTACCCCGAAATCTATGGTGGAAGGTACAACACCTAAGGTTAGTGCTTCTGGAATACCTGCAGCCCTCAGTACCATCTTAATGTCCGGTGCATGCGTGGTCACGAGGCGGACTTTCTGTTGCGATAAGTCACCCTCATTAAGTGTGATGACGAAGGCGACTATGTCCCCCGGACGCCTACCTTCACACCATACGGAGTCAATGAATATTACTGAGCCACTGCTTGCCTTACGAAGTACGTCAGTATATAGCTCAGGTGCGTTACCTGCATCAATTATATGTACATCCTTCAACTTCATGTACCTACTTACATACTTGCTCAGCGACCTTGCTAGATATGAGCCAAAACCGTCATCACGCCTCAGCTCATTACCGATACCCAGTATTACAATAGGTGCCTTACGTAAGTATCTAACCAGCAGTTCAAGTACCTCATCAATACTTGCTAAACACTCAATCAACCCAACCACCTGCGAGCAGGCTTGCTACCTGACCTAAGGCAATACCTCCGTCATTAGGTGGAATTTTCCTCGGTAGCAATACATACATATCCTCATCATGCAGCTCATTCCTGACCGTAGAGGTTATTATATCATTAACTACCGCACCACCACCCATTAATATGTAGGGTTCGATCCTCCTCCCCCTAGCAACATTTTTAACTATGAGAGCAAGAGCCTTCCCTATAGCCACTAGTGATGAGTACGCTAAGTCCCTAATAGCGAGCTTGTCAGCACTACCCCTCATAAGCACTTCTACTAACTCCTTAAATAACGGCACGAAGTCTAACTCGTAAACCCCCTTGCTAGATATTACCATCTCGCTGTGTAACTCCTCGTCAAGCACGTACCTACCTCCTACCGCCTCCGCTTCAAGACGTATCGCTGGCTCCCCTTCATAGGTTCTGACACTACACACCCCCAACAGAACCGCTATGGAGTCCAGCAACCTACCTATGCTTGAGACCCTAAGCAGGGGTCTCCTACCTAATTGCGCTGCTACTGCCTTAAATTCGGACTCTCCGAGGGGCAGATCCTTCATGACGCCCAATTTTATGTAGAGATCCTTAATCTCGCTTAAATCCATAAATTCACTTAAGAAAGATATCAGGATCCTGGCAGGGTATATTACGTCCCTATCACTGCCTGTTGACTTAACGTACCTCATGTGTGCTAGCCTCTCATACTTTCCTGCATCAGCCTCTATTAAGAGGACCTCACAGCCCCATATATTGCCATCATCACCATAACCTACGCCATCCAGCGCTAACCCAATAAATCTACCATCCCATAATCCTCTATCCACAAGCGTAGCTAGAATATGCGCGTAGTGATGTTGAACCTGCACTAATTCCGCACCGCTCTCAGCAACCAGCTTCTCACCAAGCGTCCTAGACAGGTACTTGGGGTGCTTATCAACAACAATAATAGAACTCTCTAACGGTAGCCCATAGACCTCAGTAAAGAAGTTAATGTACTTGAGCAAGTCCTCAGCGACTTCTCTATTACTTAGTTCTCCTATGTACTGAGTAAGGACTACTTTATCATCGAATGCGACTGCACCAACATTATGTATATCCGCACCTAAAGCTACGGCAGGTCTACCTAGCTTTAAGGGAAGCTTGATCCACTTCGGTGCATAACCCCTACCCCTTCTTAATAAGACAGGCTCCCCTGAAGTAAACCTAACAACACTGTCATCTACTCTATTGACTATTTCCCTGTTATGCGTTAGGACATAGTCAGTGAATTTAAGGAGAACCTTTCTCGCGCACTCCTCGCTAATACACATGGGCAGATCCTTAGCATTACCGCTAGTCATGATCGCAATTTTATCCTTGATATCAGCTACCAGCAAGTAATGTAGCGGTGTATATGGCAGGAAAACACCCTCCATACATAGTCCGGGCGACACAAATTTGGATACTGGGGTGTCCTTTCTCTTGGGCAGCAACACTATAGGTCTTTCCATAGAGGTGAGTATGTTAATAGCGCTGTCATCGAGCTCAACAACTTTGGATGCAGTATCTATGTCGAGCACCATAATAGCGAATGGCTTAGTAGGCCTGTTCTTCCTCCTCCTCAATTTAATTACTACGTCATCGTCGGTTGCCAGCGCAGCTATGTGGTAACCTCCTAAGCCCTTGACAGCAACTATGTAGCCTTCATTAATTAGTTTCGCTGCCTCCCTCAGCGGGTCCCTTACCTCCAGTAAACGCCATGAGTTATCCCTGAGCTCCAGTCGAGGCCCGCAACGCGGACAGCTGATTCCCTGCGCATGAAATCTCCTCACGTTATTAGGGTCTCTGTACTCCCCTGCACAGTCATTACATAGTGGAAACGCCCTCATAGCGGTATTTTCCCTATCATAAGGTGTTGAGTACATCATGGAGAATCTTGGACCGCACCAAGCACATGAGTTGAATGAGTACCTATACCTTCTGTTGCTGGGGTCAAGTACTTCAGCTAGGCAATCACTACATAATGCCATGTCCGGAGGTATCATAGACCTATAGATCTTCCCCTTCATTGACGCCATTATCTTGAATTCCTTGAAGCCCCGGGGACTTGAAAATTCTATGTGTATTGACTCTAATTTAGTTGGCGGGGGTAACTCACTCAGGAGCTGACTTATGAATTCCTTAATGGTATCTTTACTCCCCTCAACCCATATCTCAACTTCTGAGCCACCTACATTCCTTACATAGCCCTTAAGGCTCAGCTTAGATGCTAGTCTGTAAATAGCTGGTCTAAAGCCTACTCCCTGCACAATACCCGTAACTACTATTTTAGCTGACTTCACGGCTCTCTGCCTTGTCCCTTAGCAGAAATTACTCCAACCTTTTATATTCTGGGGTTCTAGTATTTTGAGGCTATGATTAGCATGTGGTGAAACCGCCTTGAACCTCAGGGGGATAGCTAAGGCGTACTTAGGGGTTCTAACGATTCTCGGCTTGCTGATGATCCTTGTCCCACTTGTTGATGTTATTTACGGTGAGTCAATAAGTGTGTGGTTCTTAGTTGCTGGTGAAGCCCTCGTCTTCATAGGGCTTCTAGCCAGCAAGATCAAGG
>JAGGUC010000056.1 GCA_021158735.1 Desulfurococcales archaeon
AACAGTAGTTAAAAGTTAAAGTTTAAATATTACACCTTCCTGTTGTAGGATGGGTATAGTAAATGCCTGAGGCAATTGTCCTAATAAACACGGACATCGGTACTGAGGAGGAGGTCCTCAACATGTTAGGGGACATTGACGGTGTTGTTGAGGCCTACATAGTGTACGGTGTCTACGACATCGTGGCTAAGGTTAAGGCACCGTCGACTGAGTCGCTAAAGGAGATCATATCCAGTAAGATAAGGAAGATCCCGAAAGTCAGGTCGACACTAACAATGATCATAGTTGAGGGCAGGAAGTTCGCAGCACAGGAAAAGTAGGGAAATGAGCAGTATTTTTGAGGTACTGCACATAGGTATTGATGACATAGATTCACCCTCGGGCGGCTGCACGACACATGCTGCATACAGGCTGGTTAAGGAACTGCTCCATAATTTTCGTGACCTAAGGCTTATTGATTACCCTAACCTAGTTAGGTTAAACCCAGCCATACCGTTTAAAACAAGGGGTAATGGAGCAGTATCAATCAGGGTTGCCGTACGTAGGGAATTAATTGGTGAAGTTATTGAGTTAGTGGTTAAGTCCGTAAGGGATTATGTCAGGTCGTATGAGTATAGGTCGGATGAGGACTACGGTGTTGCTGTACTAATTGGTGATGTTCCCGACATCCTCAAAAGTTTCTACAGGAAAGCACTAACTGACTTCATCCACCGTGACTACTTAATGAGGGTCCTTCGCTCCTTAAAAGGTAGATTAGCTACTCCACTAGGCATCAGGAGGGGTTTGATCGGTGCGTTAGCAGCTATTGGGTGGTTCCTAAAGTGTGACTGCACTTATGAGTTGATATCCTACAGAACCGGTGGGTTAACTCCTGACCGCTGTATTGATGTAGAGTCCGTTAAGCAGGCGGACATAAGGTTCAGGAACAAGACATTCCTTAACTTCGACTACATCGAAGACAGGGTCCTCATAGCGCCCCACGGTCCGGACCCCGTCCTCGCTGGTATTCGAGGTGAGGAGCCGCACATACTAGCTGAGGTCTTCAACACGATCAGGTTCTGTGAAAGTGTTGAGGGGTGGATGATCTTCAGGACCAATCAGGGAACTGATGCACACTTAATTTGTAGGGATCTGAGCAGTTTTAGATACCTTCAAACAGGTTGTACTAAAGCCGTAGTAGACCTTAAACCAAGGATACTTCCTGGGGGTGATGTAATTTTCAGGGTTAAGGACCCCATCAACCACGGTCAAAAGAACTCAGTCTGGGTAGCTGTGTTTAAGGAGACTGGATTAACAGGTGTTGCTAGGGAGTTAGTTGAAGGTGATGAGGCCTATGTGTGCGGATCCGTGAGGTATTGGATCGGTCTCGGACCTGTACTACACTTAGAGAAACTCGTACTCACTAAGTTGGCGCAAATCAAAGTTGTTAGAAACCCAAGGTGCCCCAGATGCGGTGCCAGAATGAAGTCTTCAGGAAGAAATAAAGGATGGAAGTGCATAAAATGCGGTTTTAGGACGAGGGAGGCTGAAAAGGACGTACAATACATAAAGAGAGAATTAAGAAGAAGAACATATATCCCTAAAGACTCCGCAGTCAAGCACCTAACAAAACCTGCCGCAAGATATGGTAGAGAAAGAGACTGCATACCCACCGAACCTAAGGGGAAATGGATAAGTTAAGGTACCCCTTCATTTCTCCTGGAGACCACTAATATCCCACCACAGTACAACATCCACACATGCCTGGAGGCAGAGGAAATGTATGGAGGGTAGAAATAACGATACAATAAAGGATAGACCCCTAATTTTCCTCTGGAAATATATAAAAACATAATGAAAAAGGTTTGTATAATTATAAAATTAATCCACTTAAATACATAATAAACACATAAATATATTAACATTTTAGTATTTTATTTATTTAAAATATAGTATATAGCTTCTTAATAAATAATTTTAAGTCAAGTATTTAGCTGTCAGCTTCAATACATGTTCTGCAGTAGAAATTATGGGGTCCCCTCGAGAACGAGATTCTTTTACTCCTATGTTTTCACTGGTCGATTGCAATGTTACTTACTCGGTTTTCATCATTATTGGACCCCTAAATTTCCTGTGGAGTGGGTTAGTACACCCACTCACAGCGGTGGCCCCGGACTCAAGTACTTCTTCTTGAAGGCTCTCTCTACGTCAATGTTCAGTATGTTCGCTATTGAAAGAAGCCATGCTAAAACATCGGCTAACTCTTCTTCAATAGCTGGTTTGTTGTTATCTAGTATTGCTTCAGCTAGCTCACCTACCTCCTCAATAAACCATGTGAACGTAGCGTAAAGACCGCGTGATGAGTCACGCTGAAAGTAGTACTTCCTCATTAATTCTTGGGCTTGCTTTACTGTGAGCTCCTCACGTTCAGCAGGTTCTGCTTCCATAGTACTCATCATGTATGTTCCTACTACGTAACAGTATTTAATATTTAGTCGGTTTTCAGGGTAAAAGTTATTTTGTTTTAAGTAGCTTCTTGAGTTGGTGGTAGTTTGCCTTCACAAAGAAAAAAGAAGGGCACGGGTCCTGTGACTGCTGCAGGGTTAGTCAGGTTCTTTGAGGATGTTGAGGCTAAAGTAACTATATCACCTATGGTAGCAGTAATATCTGCCCTAGCAGCATCAGCGATCATTACAGTCCTTAACCTTATATTTAGGTGAACTTAGTTAGGGTATCCCAAACGTCATCAACCATGGACTCAAGCTTCTTTAATTCTTCATCAGTCAACGTCCTGAACCTGCCCTGAATCTTTATGTAATCCCTTATAGGCTTCCTCCTACTCCTGTCTCTGTATGGTAGGCTAGGTGGACTTATCTTGACCTTACCGTTAACTGCCTCGAATAAGATCCACATACCTGTCTCGACAGCCAGTTTAGCTACTTCAACAGTTAGTGACGGATCGAACCTCCATCCTGTAGGGCAGGGTGCGTGCAGGTGGATGTACTTGAATCCCTTAATTAATACAGCCCTCCTCAACTTCTCGATGAAGTCCATGGGGTACCCAACACTGGCAGTAGCTACGTAGGGTACCTTATGCATCAGCATTATCAGAGGGACATCCTTCTTTCTCTCCTTCTTCCCTGTCCAGGTTGTTGTTGTCCACGCACCGTAAGGAGTAAGGGATGACCTCTGAATCCCTGTATTCATGTACGCCTCATTATCGACACATATATGTATGATGTTGTCCCCTCTCTCAGCAGCACCAGAGAGTGTTGCGAAACCAATATCAGCTGTTGCCCCATCACCAGCCCACACAACAACCACAGCATCCTCTCCTAAGACTTCCTTAGCAGCAGCCACTCCAGAAGCCACAGCATCAGCCGAAGCAAACGGAACATTAACTATCGGGAACCTCATACTGTAGTTAGGTGCAAGTCCCTCAATTACTGTTGAGCATCCTGCAGGCACAACTAAAATCACTCTATCCCCTAAGGCCATCCCAAGATACCGCAGACCTAAGGCCTCAGGACAGCCTGGACATGAGGGGTTCCCGGGGAGGAGGTATTTTTTCCTCGGGAGTTCTCTAATACTTATACCTCCCACCATCATCACCTGAAGTACCATTCTACATAATTAGAAACAACTCCTTTTGATTCAATTTCTTCGATGAACGACCTAACAACACTAGCAATATCATTGTAGGTCACATCAACTCCTGCAATGCCGGCGATCACGTTCTTAACTGGTACCTCAACGTTAAGTGCCCCTAAGTGAGCAACCGTATCTAAGTATAGTGGACCTGCCGATCCTGCAGACACGGACCTATCAAATACGATAGCACCTTTACCGCCTCTCATTACCTCAGCCAGCTCCTCAGCCGGGAACGGCCTCACAAACCTTAACTTGATCAGTCCTACTTCATAGCCCTCACTTCTCAGCATGTCGACAGCTTCCCTCATATCACCGACCCAAGCTCCGGCACCGATAATGAAGTACTTAGCGTCTGAGCACATGTAGCACTCGATCAGTCCTCCATACGACCTACCAGTTAACTTACTCCACTCCCGGTCAACCTCCGTTATGACCTTTTTAGCAGCTACTAAGGACTTATGTACGTCCCACCTCATCCTCATATTGTCTCTTGGATTAGACGGCAAATTACCCATTGTTATCGGGTCCCCAGACTTGAATGTGTAGGGCTGCCTCCTACCCGGTAAGAATGAATCAACTAGAGATTGGTCGGGAATGTCTACGGGTTCTGTAGTGTGGCTTAATATGAAGGCATCAAGCGCGATCATTCCCGGCAAGTACACGCGGGGGTCCTCACTAATCCTAAATAATTGAATTACTGAGTCTAGGACCTCCTGATTATGTTCAGCAAACATCATTAACCAGCCAGTGTCTCTTTGAGACATAAAGTCTGAGTGATCACTCCATATGTTCCATGGAGCGCCGATGGTTCTGGTCACTATAGCCATGACAATAGGTACTCTAGCACCTGCAGACCACCAAACCATTTCGTACATGTACATTAATCCGTGAGATGAAGTAGCTGTGAATGCCCTGACACCGCTTGATGCAGCGCCGAACACTGTGGCGAGGGCGGAGTGCTCCGACTCAACTCTCACTATTTTAGCGTCCATCATACCGCTCTCAACGAACTCCGAGATCTTCTCGACAATTGTTGTTTGAGGAGTAATAGGATAAGCTGACACTACCTTAACTCTAGATAACTTAACTGCCCAGGCAACCGCGTAGTTTCCTGTGAGGTGCATCACAACCAACTTCAATCACCCCTCAGGAACCATTGAAATAGCCTTAACGGGGCAGACGTTAGCACACACCCCACATCCCTTACAGAAGTCGTAGTTTACCTCAACGAACTTATCAGAGGACTCAACAACATCTATTGTGGACTCTGGGCAATGAAGCCAGCACATCATGCACTTAACGCACTTCGAGTGGTCTATTACAGGCTTCTTAAGCCTCCAAGTACCTGTTCTTGAGATCCCCTCCTTAGGTTTAGACAGTGGAAGTATGTGGGAGATCTCACTCACTCACACTCACCTCCACATAGGCTCTTTCAGCAGCCCTCGCATTGACCTCACCTTTTTTCTTCCCCATGTACTCGACTATAGCTTCCTTAACGTCCGCTATGGGGAGGTTCAAGACTTTAGCGAGAGCTCCCAGCATTGAAGTATTGACTAGGGGCCACCCAGCCAGAACAAGCCCTAAGTCAAGCGCTATTTTAGTTGCATCTACACAGTAGACACTGTACTCTCCTTTACCTAGGTCGTGCCTTGATGCTGAATTAATGACTACCTTACCACCTGACTTAAGTCCCTCAAGAACATTGACTAGTTTGGGGAGCTTAGGGTCCAGAACAACTACCACATCAGGGTGCCTGATCATTGAGTGGAGACGGACACGCCTCCTACTCAACCTAGCGAACGCTACTACGGGAGCTCCTCTCCTCTCAGCACCAAAGAAAGGGAATGCCTGCCCCCACAGCCCAGACTTCCAGGCAGCGGCAACTAGTATATTAGCGGCTGTTACAGCCCCCTGACCTCCTCTACCATGAAATCTTATTTCAACTAAATCTTTTTGTATCACAAGCCTCTCCAATATATTCTCTGCCTAGTGAAACTAAAAAATCAATTCTATACAATATTGTATAAGCAGGAATAAGAAATAATATTTCAAGGAATTGCCGCAACCTCAGGAAATATCCCTTGCTAACAAGTGTATGTTCCTCTTCAAATCCTCCAACGTATCTACGTCAGCAAGAACACCAACGTCATCAACATCCACATATTTTACGTACTCACATGCATTACTTAAGAATCCCTTAAGACCCCTGCTTTCCTCCCTTATATTCAGTACGTCAGCAAGCAGTTCCTTACCTACAATTAGTGGGTGTCCACCCTTTACGCCGTACTTAGGAATAACAACGAACTTGAGTGTGGTCCCCGCTAACTTCAGAGCGTAGTTAACTAAAAATGCAATTGTTTCCCTACGTATGAAGAAGACATCGCCAGGATGTATCAGCACTATGTCCGAATACTTCATAACGGAAGCCACGCCCACCTTTACTGAGGACGACATACCGACCCTGTAGTCAGGGTTAAAAACAAACTTTACGTCAAGATCACCAACAGCATCAATAATAGCCTCCTTCTCGTGACCAATAACAACCACTACATCATCAACAACCCCAGACATTAGAAATTTCCTCACTAAGTACCTTATGAGAGGAACCGCCTCGCCGTTGATGCTGACCTTATAAATCATTTTATTTCCTGGAAACCTGGTTGACATACCCGCAGCTAGTATTACAGTACTAACAAACAATTACATCACCTCGGCCCTGCCCAACATCATGAATTAGATCTGCAGTAGGTGTATTTAATGTAGTGTTGATAGGCATGAATGATTTTAGGTAGTAAATAATTAAGTGCTGGCTCAATGAAGTAAGTGGTGTAAAAATGGTTGAGACGAGATATACGGGATCGAGTATTCCTGATGATGAACTAATGAAGTTAATAGTTAATGGGCTTGAGTCAGGTGTTAGAGTAGCCCTATGCCTGGTAGTTAATAAAGAGGGCTCCGGCCCCCGAGACATAGGTGCTAAGATGGTTGTTTATAGTAACGGTGAAGTCTACGGCTCAATAGGTGGGGGGTACTTTGAGAGACGTGTGGTCGATGAAGCGCTAAAGGCCTTAAGGAATGGTAAGCCCAAGCTTATTAAATTCTCATTTACTGGTAAAGAGGTAAGCAATGCAGTAGACACAGGATTAATATGTGGTGGTGTACTGACCGTGTATATAGATGTGCTCAAACCATCACCCAGAATAATAATAGCTGGGGTAGGGAAGGTTGGAACACCACTAGCTAACGTGCTCAAGCTCATAGGATTCAGGGTTGTTGTAGCTGACCCCAACCCAGACCTAGTCAGCAAGGAGAGATTTCCCTTCGCTGAGCAACTCATCACAGGTTCCCCACACGAAATAACTACTAAGCTAAAACAAGTCATCAGAGAGGGCGACATAGTGTACGTTACACACGGTGAGGTCGACGTAGATTACCTCTTCGTTAAAGAATTACTAAGGACTGAGGCATCCTATGTTGGTCTACTAGGAAGTAAGAAGAAAGTTGCTGAGTTCATTAAGAAGTTAATTAAGGATAAAGTACCTAAGGAACTCATAGCCAAAAAGCTGAGGGCACCTATAGGGATAGACATAAACACAGAAACACCTGAGGAGATAGCGATTTCAGTTGCTGCCGAGATTATAATGAACCTGAAGGGAGGTAGTGTCAAGACACTCAGTATAGTTAAAGATTTAATTAATAAAGTAGGATGACATGATCTGGTAACCGGGAAAATTATTTTAATTAAATAAACTAACGTATTTTCCTGTATCTGTTTTAGGAAATCCTACTATAATAGCTTTTAACATAATTAAAATAATTGATTAGCAGTAGGCGGTAGCAGGGAAGTTTTATATTCACCATACCTTTAAGGTAGTTAGAGGTGGGGAGTCGTAAAAAGATTTAATGTATTTATTCCCTGCAGCTTAGATGACGCCTTAAGGATCATTGCTAATGAGAACCTGAAGGTAGTACCTATAGCTGGTGGCACTGACTTAATGGTCTTGATTCGTGACGATGTAGTAAGGCCTAAGGCGGTTCTTGACCTATGGCCATTAAGGAAGGAACTAGCATTCATTAAGCGTGAAGTAGATTGGGTTAAAATCGGAGCACTAACTACTATTGAGGAAATATGTAGTTCTTTCCTCGTCCGCGACTACAGGTATGCGGGCTTTCCTGACATGTGCGGTCTTTTTGCTACACCATATATTAGGTCCTTAGCAACAATAGGTGGAAACATAGGTGCGGCACACCCACTCTCTGATGCTACTATATTACTTCTTACCTTGGATAGTGAAGTGAAACTAGTGAGTATTAGGGGTGAGAGGTGGGTTAAGCTAGATAAGTTATTCCTAGGCAAGAGAAGGTTAGCTAAGGACTCCTCGGAATTAATTACCGAGGTCAGGTTCAAGGAAGTACCAGAAAAGTCATCAACAGCACTTCTTAAATTTGATAGACGATGGGGGCATTCTATGGGGTACGTAGTAGCGGCAGCATATGCTCAAATAAAAGATAATGTAGTCAGGGAAATTAGAATAGCGTTCGACAGTATGGGGAGACCATTCCCAGAGAGGGCTAAGAAAACAGAGGAGTTCTTGAGGGGTAGGAGGTTAAGTGAGGATGTAATCGAGGGGGCATGCACCGAAGTACTGCCCAAGGAAATGAAGAGAATAAGTGATTATAGGGCGTCAGCTGAGTACCGCTTAGAGTTATCCAAAGTACTTCTGAGGCGGGCGCTACTTAGAATTAAGTCAAGAATTAGAGGTGGTTAAGTTGAGTAATTCTTTATCTGAGAATAGATACCCCTACATAAAAGTGAAATTAAGTGTTAATGGCAGAGACTACGAGGTATCTGTGAGACCCTATGAGAGACTCATTGATGTGCTAAGATATAAGTTAGGTTTAACGAGTGTTAAGGAGGGTTGCGGGAGAGGGGAGTGTGGTGCATGTGTAGTGATAATGGATGGCAAGCTAGTACCCTCATGTCTAGTTCTGGCGGTTAGAGCCAATAATAAGAAAATACTGACACTAGAGGGCTTAGCACCTGAGGGCAAACTACACGCGATCCAGAAAGCATTTCTCGATGTAATGAGTGTGCAGTGCGGTTACTGCCTTCCGGGCGTGATAATAGCTACTAAGTGGCTCCTAGATAAAAACCCTAGCCCCGCTGACCAGGAGATTAAGGAGGTCTTAAGCGGGCAGCTCTGCCGCTGCGGCAGCTACCTGAGATTTGTGAAGGCAGTGAAGTTGGCTGTGAAATACCTGAAAGAAGGTAAGGTCTACTTTGATATTCAGGAATTAAAGGGTTCTCCATTACGGGGTGGTTGAAGTGACTGACGTACCTGACTACTTGCGTGCAGTTAAGGAAATTTACGAAAAGTTTAAGGACGGGGACTTCTTGTACGTAGGCAAGGCATCCCAGCGCTGGGACGCTGTAGCAAAAGTAACTGGTAAGGCACTCTTTACAGCAGATTTTCTCAAGTACTACAAAAACTTAGTCTACGTGTATAGCGTGAGGACAAAGTACGCACATGCTGTAATAAGAAGGTTAGATGTTAGTGAAGCCATTAAGTACCCAGGGGTTCTTAAGGTACTAACAGCTAGGGACATACCGGGAATTAATGATGTAGGTTACGTTTTACCTGACCAGCCATTACTGGCAAATAAGAAGACCAGGTACATTGGTGATATTCTAGCTTTAGTCGTAGCTGAGGACTACCTAGCAGCCGTAGAGGCGGCAGATAAGATCTACGTGGAGTACGAGCCCTTACCAGTAATCCGCGATTCACTACAAGTAGTAGATTTGAGAACTTTGAAGGAGAAGGAACACATCTTAGTACACGATGAAAGAGGGTCTGATATTGTTGCTAGGTACAGAATAAGGCAGGGCAATGTCGACAAGGGGATGAAGGAGGCTGATGTAGTAATTGAGAATGAGTACAGAACGCAGTTCGCCGAACACGCGTATTTAGAGCCTGAGGCAGCAAT
>JAGGUC010000026.1 GCA_021158735.1 Desulfurococcales archaeon
AGATCTGTGAAGGAAGTACCCTAACCTTCTCACGTAAGCATCAACTCCAATACATAAAATTAAGGCAACATTCTTATAAGGTAAGCCATTAATAAGAATTAACATGAGATGTCAATTACTACTTGTTGAGTATTAGGTAATACGCTACACAGACTGCTTTAAAGAATTAAGAGGTCATCTACTAGCTGATTTCAGCTCCACAAGCTTACCTGCAATAAGCCTCAGGACCTCATTCTTACTTAACATTCTATTCTCGCGTAGCAACACTTTTATACATCCCTTACTACTATGCCACATTCTAGGATATTTCTTATCTTTATATACTTCACATTCTAAGTTTAATTCCCTGCATACATCAATAAGATCCTTTATTGTAGGATGAGGTATGGCTTGGTGTTTTGGTACCCTTCTGCCCAACCTACGAGGTAATGTAGAGTCAAAATATTCGGGCCAAATTATTAATTCTTTCGGCATAGGTAACCCGGTATTTTCTTGATTTAACTGAGTTACTTATTATGTTATTTTAAATACATTGAAGAAATTGTAGTATGTTTAGTCCTACTCACCTTCCGCTGGCTTAGTGAGTACGGCATTCACTACCCCATCCTGACCAGGTCTTGAAGTAACTTTAGCAAGGCCTAGCTCGGTTTCGATTATTGTTCCTTTAGTTATGATTCCACGCCTGGCATATTCCCTATTCGCGGGTGTTCTGACAACCTTCAAAATCTTAACTCTTTTTGTTAGACCTTCGCTCGGGGCGGTGACGTTCGCGTATGCGGTCTTCTTAACTCTGATTTTTACGTCACTGCCCCTAACCCTCTGTACAGTAATTCTCTCACTATTAGACAGCATGGTTAGTGTAGGGAATCTACCTAATTCGTACTTTCTCTTTTTTCTGTGGGGTCTCCTTCTTCCTCCAGTGATTTTTCTGAAATCCTTTCCTTGGTAAACACTCATTCACTCCTACCCAGAAGGGCTATATGGTAGCATTCCTTAAAAGTTTTCTTAAGTAATGGGGAGAGGGAGTATGAGAGGTAGTGTGTACTCAAAAGAAATCGCCGCATTACTGAGGAGGCTTGGTGGTATTTTAGGTTTTGTGCTTAAGCCGATCTACAAAATTTATGAGGCTTGGCTCTACTCACAGATATACCTCGGACCTATGCCCAAGCATGTAGCAATAATTCCTGACGGGAACAGGAGGTGGGCTAAGAACTTAGGGTTAGAACCTGTGGTGGGTCACAGCGTAGGTTATGAAAAATTAAGAGATGTATTAGGCTGGTTATGGGACTTAAATATTAAAGTAGTTACACTGTATGCTATGTCTTACGAGAATTGTATAAAGCGGTCTGTTGAGGAAAGAGCAAATATATTTAAATTGATATCCGACGGCATCGACGAGTTACTTCGCGGAGAGATCGACAAAAGAAGAATCAGGGTTAAGTTTTTTGGTAGGTTTGAACCACTACCTGAAGAACTAGTAGATAAGATTAAGAAGATAGAAGAGTACAGCAGTAGGTACTGTGACAGGTACCTCAATGTGGCTATATGCTACGGGGGGAGACAGGAGATCATAGATGCCGTAAGGAGGTTAGCTGTTGACGTAGAAAAGGGGAAAGTTAAATCAAATGAAATACATGATAATGTATTTAGAAGGTACCTCTATACTTCGCATTTATGCAGTAATGGACTAGAGGAGCCGGACCTAGTCATTAGGACTTCCGGAGAGTTAAGAATAAGCAACTTCTTGTTATGGCAGATAGCTTACAGTGAACTATACTTCTGCGATGTTTATTGGCCTGAATTCAGACGAATAGATCTTTGGAGGGCTATCAGGTCCTACCAAAGACGTGAGAGAAGGTTTGGTAGGTAGAATTTCCCTAAGCTAATAAGCTAAATAGTAGTTATTCTCAATAACTTACTGATATGGTCGTTGCTTCACTCTGCATCAAATTTCGCTCACTAATTCATACTTTATGTTGAGGCTCTCTAATGCTTTCGTAACCAATTCTTCATTTACTCTTTTATCGAAGATTATGGTTACCTTCTTCACATTATTCTTAGTGAGTTTGATTTTATCTATTATTACCTTACCTCGAATTAGGTCATTTTCTGATGTTCTTGGGGCTATGTAATCTTTAAATTTCTTTTTCATCATTTCGTAGAAGACATCGAAATTTTCAATGATTCTCAAAGCGTCTACTACATCGTTCGTGTTCTTACCGCTGACATCTCTTAGATATTTTAACAGCTTGAGGGCGTTATCAGCATCAACTTCTAGTTTTATGTAACCGAATAATGTTTTTGTTATTTTGACGACACACATGAAATTAGCCACCTTGCAGGATATACTTGTTCGGGTACGTAATTAAGGTTTAGTTTAAATTTGAATATAAAGAGATAGACTTGGTGGAGGCAGTGTTTAAGGTAACTTATCCTGATGGTAGTAAATTAAAGAAGCTTATGCAGGGGGCGCTGAAGCCTCTCAGTGACGTTCCTATAGCTGTAGGTGAGGGTGAGTTACTCATTAGGGCGTTGAGCCCTGACAAGAACCTACTGGTCGAGATCACAATACCTCAGTCAGCCTTTGACGCGTTTGAGGTGTCTAGGGAATCCAACATAACTGCAGAGAGGGACCAACTTCTTAAGGCTATTAGGCGCGCTACGAAGAGGGACACCGTAACTCTCAAGTATGAAGAGGGTTCTAGGCAGATGACAGTCGTGTTATCGAATAGCAGGACAGGGGCTGAGAGGTCATACATGATAGACATTATGGAGGCCGGGAGAGAACCTGTTCAGTCACTTTATCTCGAATTGCCTGTAAAGTTTCAGGTTGCTAGTGATGACTTCAGAAAGATAGTAAGGGATGCTAAACTTGTGGGGGAGGAACTAGAGTTTATTTACAAGGAGGGCAGTATAGAAGTTATATCAAGGTCTGAAAGTAAGGAATTCAGGCAGACCTTAATGCTTGACAAGCCACTCTATAGTCTCGAGTCCAAGGAATCTATGGTGACGAGTAAGTACGACCTAGACTTGTTGAGGTCAATATCGGCATCTTTTGATGTAGCAGATATAGCATTAGTAGAGTTCGGTGCTGGTCTGCCTATGAAAGTTACGCTGTCTGTTGAGGACGGTTCTAAGGTGGTGTTCTGGATAGCTCCTAGGGCTTGATAACAGATAACCGCAGAATAAACTTCTTCTTGCCTGCGTCAGGGATTTTAAGTATGATACCTTCTCTAATTAGTTGAGAGATCACCTTACGTAAAGTTTTAGCATCTACATTAATGTTCTTGTTCATGAGTAGGTGGCTTATCAGCTCATCAGACGTTGAAGTGCCTAGTTCACTAAGAAGTTCTGTAATAGTATTTCTTAATTCATCCTCCTTCATACATCCCACTCCACAGATAAAATACGGCGAACTACGCACCTTAATATACTATCAGCCGGGGTATTCCTCTCCTCATTTATAACGTCGGGGGATAGGGCACTCATCACTGTACCAATTTATTAGTTAAGCTGAGCAATATAAAAAGTAGCTGTGGGTGGTCGCTAATGAGTAATGTAGAGTTAGAACTGATTGAGGAGTACGTATATGCTGGCCAGCATAGGTTTAGGTTTAAAGTAAAGAACACTAACATAATACTGAATGTAGCAGCGGATAATTTAGATGAGGGCGTGAAGAAAGTTATTGAAATAGTAAACAAGCTTGGACTTCTTGAAGAAAGCATGTAAATAGCAGACAATATGGTGGGGCCGCCGGGATTTGAACCCGGGACCACCAGCGTTCCGGGCGGGGATTTCTCCCCAGGCTGGCATCCTAGCCAAGCTAGACGACGGCCCCACATCCAAGACTACACTATCTAAACCTATTTTTAAGCATTAAGATATCTACAACTGAGGTAGGTATGACTGTGAGGTTGTTCATAGCTGTAGAGATAGAGAACGTAGAGACTCTAAGGAAGGTAATAAACTTAAGAGATGAGTTATTAGCGTGTTCTAAAGGTGGTAGGGGTATTAAGGGTGTTGAGGACGAAAACATACATCTAACTATAAGATTCATAGGTGAGGTGAGTGAAGCATTATTACCATCAATAATTAATTGCTTAAAACCTTGTGGTGAGTTAAAGTCTTTCACAATGGAGGTTAAAGGTGTTGGTGCTTTCCCATCAATATCTAGACCTAGAGTTATATGGGTTGGTGTTAGCAAGGGTAATGATGAGTTAAAGACGATAAGGAAAATCATAGATAAATGCTTAAATCAGATAGTTAGACCTGAACCTCAAGAATTCGTACCACACATAGCTATAGGTAGGATTAAAGGGAGTTACGATAGGATATGCCTACAAAACTTCATAAATACACATGTAGATGAAGTAATTGGTGAAAGTAAGGTAACTAAAATAAAACTTAAGAGAAGTATTCTAAGACCTCAAGGACCTGAATACCATGATATATACGAGGTTAACTTAAGAGAGTGATGGACTTCATGATGAACTTAGATGTAAATTACGAAAAGGTGTATAACGTTATTAGGGAGGTCAAAGGGGAATTAAGGCCTACAAAGGAAGAACTTGAAAAAGCTTATGAACTATACGATAGGATTAAAGAGGTAATTCAACATGCACTTAAAGACCTAAACTATGAGTATAAGGTAAGTCTTGAGGGTTCCTTAGCTAAGGGTACATGTATTAGGGGCGATATAGATTTAGATATTTTCATATTAATAAAACATGATAAGATGGATAATAAATGGATTGAAGTAAATATCCTAGAAAAGATACAGAATGCCTTGAGAGGAATTGAAGGAGCTGAGGTAGCTAAGAAGTATGCGTCACATCCATACTTAGAACTGATATATGATGATTTAAGGGCTGATATAGTTCCTGCGTATTGGGCATCAAGAATAGATGAGATAAAGACTGCTGTTGATAGGACTCCATTCCATACAATGTATGTTAAGAGTAAAATAACTTCTGAAGAACAGAGGGATGAGGTAAGACTTCTTAAGAAATTCTTTAAGGGTATCAATGTTTATGGAGCCGAAATAAAAGTTGAGGGATTTTCAGGATATTTATGTGAGTTACTTATTATTAAGTATGGTTCATTCGTTAATACACTTAAGAATATTAGTGTATGGCGTCCACGTACAGTAGTAGTGGTAAATGATGAGGTTAAAATTGATGAGAAGGAAATTCTTAAACTATTTCCTGATGCGTCACTAATAGTGCCTGATCCTGTAGATCCTCGTAGAAATGCTGCGGCTTCAGTATCACTGAGAAGCTTAAGTACTGTAGTAATGGCATCAAGAACATTCCTACGTGAACCCACTAAGGAATTCTTCTATCCTAGGAGAGTATCTTTCAGTATTAACTGCTTAAAAGATATACTAAGATTAAGTGAAAGAAGAATGTACTTACTACTCTATGATATAGTAAGTGGTACATCACCTGATGTTTTATGGGGCGAATTGAAAAGAGTTGCAAACAGGTTAGTAAACATCCTTAAAACTTTTGATTTTGAAGTGATAGATTATAGATTATGGAGTGATGAAGCTAGTACAGCTGTAATCGCTCTAGAGTTATTTAGCGATGAGCTACCTAAGTATAAAGTTCATGAGGGACCACCAATAGCTAAACTACTTAACAGTGATAAATTCTTTAATAAGTACATAAATGACATATACTC
>JAGGUC010000111.1 GCA_021158735.1 Desulfurococcales archaeon
CAGGTGGCTTAGGGCTCCAGTCACAGGTCCTTTCACGCTGGCATCTAGGATAGGCTTGAGGGAGGGCTCAGCAGGTGACTTGAAGGCTACGCTACTGTCGAGCAGGGACGTGTTATTTGATGTGCTCGTACCCTACGTTAAATCATTCATGAAGTATTTGTCGTCACTGGGCTATAATATAGTATTTGTTGATGAGCCTATACTAGGTGTTATGGTGGGGAAGCGGAGGATCCTGCTTGGTTACAGCGAGGAGGACATAGTTAATGTAATTAATGAACTATTTAGTGGGGTGCCAGGTGAGCACGGAATCCACGTTTGCGGCAGGATCTCTAGCAGGCTCTTCAGGCTCCTGGCCAGTATTAAGTTGCTGAACATACTTAACTTTGAGTTCCACGACAATCCCCAGAATCTTGGGTCCGTTGATGGAAGGTTGCTTGCGGACAGCGGTAAGTTCCTAGCTCCCGGCATAGCAAGCTCTAGGAAGCCTGTTGTTGAGGACGTAAGTGAGTTGAGGGGGATACTCAGTAAGGTCTATAGAGTTGCTGGCGGCAGGATAGATCTAGTGTCAGCCGACTGCGGCTACGGAGGACTTAAGGGTGCCTTAAGCACTGATATTGAAGCCTATGAGATCGGGCTAGAGAAGTTAAGGAGAATAATTGCTGTTGTCAGAGAGTTAGCGGGTTAGAGTACTTAGTACGTAGTGTTGCTGTACTCAATACACACATCCGCAGTAATTGGGAGAATTAAGATCTTTTAGGTTAGTGCCTCACATTCTACTCAACAGAAATATATCTCCTGGGTCAATAATAAGAAGTTGGAGGGTAAATAAGTAGTATTCGGGGGAAGTCTTTAGAGATCCTTAGATGCCTTATTTGCAGTGGTGGCTTAAAGTTTGAGGAAAACGTATTGAGGTGCACCATCTGTAACCGCTCCTACAGGGTCATGGAGAGTGTAATTGATCTACTACCCGAAGAGCTAGTATTTGGAAATGATCGTAAGTGGATGGAATTTTACGATAGGTCCGCATCAAGTTACTTCAAGCTCTTCCATAGGATCATACCTGTCTTCACTCTCGGCGCTGAAGGCAGGGCTAGGAAAGGGTGGGTAGATCTCCTCGAGATTAAGAGAGGGGATACCGTGCTTGATGTTGCTACTGGTACTGGCAGGAACATACCGTACCTCATTAATAAGGTAGGTAGTGAAGGTGTTGTCTACGGAATAGACTTGTCACTGGGCATGCTGAGATACGTAGCAGAAGTGATACGGAAGAAGAGAAACGTAATACTCATAAGGGCTAATGCCTCCCACCTACCATTTAGAGATGGTTGCTTTGACGCAGTACTTCATGTAGGTGGAATAAACACCTTTGAAGAAAAGGAGCTGGCTATTAAAGAAATGTTTAGGGTTGCTAAGTCATGAACTAAAATAGTGGTTGTGGATGAAGGCTTGAACCCGAAAATGAGGAATACGTTGCGGGGACGCATACTCTTAAGATCTAACGCGCTCTATGCTTCAATGCTCCTGTAGAAGAATTCAAGAAATTAGCGAGTGGAGTACGTGTTGAGTGGGGTCTCATCCCAAATAAGCTGCTTCCGATGGCCGTACTACCTGCTCATATCTAGGAAGCCCTGTTGACGTAAACCTACGGCTTCCTTAAGTACCTGCTTACGCAGTTGCGACATTCATTTCCTACTGGTGCTTCACTTAGTTGAGGACCTGAGTAGCGTCCCGCCTAGAATGTGGTAGCTCGTCTCTGAGGTTAGTGACTTCAATTCACTATTGATTTAACTACTTTTAGGATCTGAGGAAGTAGGTCATACTCTAGCGGAGAAGAAATCACAAGCCCATCAGCAATTGCTTTGAGTTTCCCAATAAGTAATGGCAGGTCATCCAGTGTTACGTACGGTTGCCCTAACTTCCTCAGTACTTCTTCATTAGCTGATGTACTTACAAGAACGTAGGGATATAATTCCTTACCATGCTCTCTCGCCTTATCAAATACCTGCACGTACTTACTGAGTGTACCTTCATCAAGTCTCAGCACGTAGTAGAAGTCCGCATCACCCGTCAGCCTCTTCTCGATCTGTTCTAATTCATACCTCAGGCTGAGAATCGAGCCTACTCTAATACCGTACCCTAACTCCTTAATCAGTCTGACGGCCTCGTCCGTGGTTAGGTCGCTGACTGGTGTACCGTACTTAGGTGGGTCACCCATGGTCACTAAGAGTCCATCAAGCCCGAAGAATCTCACGGTCTTAACAACAGACCTCAGGGCAAGCTCATTGAGGTCGAGAAGCCTTACATGTGGAATTACGCATGCACTATACCCTGTCTTTAAGTATGTAGCAACAGCTAGTGAGCTAGGCGCTGGCTGTCCTGCAGGGGCCTCAGGTATGTCAAAGCAGTCCACGCAGCCTCTCACATCACTAACTAACTTATCCAGCAGCTCCCTTCTGCGTACTACAACCTCAAGTAATAGCGACTTCACTGCAGACACCACCTACACTAGAGCCATGATACATTATAACACGTAATTTAACTGCTAGGTATTCATAAACCTACTGGAATATAAGTGAAGGCAGTGTGTAAGCCAGTAAGGCATTACATGCTCAAGTATATCTTGAAGAGTAGAGCTCGGTCTGGAGAGCTCTGTGGGTTAACTTAATTAAGTTAAAGAACTGACTTCACTGCATTTCTAAGAGCGAAGTCTACAACACCTTCTACACTCTTGAATTCCGAGGACTTTATGGCGTTCATGATGATGTCGAATACTTTTTCGGATGCGTGGGTCTCAGCCCTCCTCCCCTGTGCTGCTGGATTTAACGTGCATGCAAGTACTTTCTTAGAGGCGATCTCCCCAACACCTAATCTGTGCCCTAGTACAACGATCTCCTCCTTATCGAAACCTATTAGCGGCCTGAAAACAGGGAACCTCACCTTAGTTGACAGGAAGTAGAGATTATCCAATGTCTGTGAAGCTACTTGACCGACCGCCTCACCTGTTACTAGTGCTTTAGCACCTTCCCTCCGAGCCACTTCCTCAGCGATCCTGTACATCAAGAACTTACAGAGCAGGCACCTGTACCTGGCATTAATATCTATCTTCTCGTGGATCATCCCCAGCGGTATGTTGTAGGTAATCCACTTCTTCTCAGGAACCCACTGCCTCAACCATGAGAGAACGCTGCGGGCCCTCTCCCTAGCGTCATCACCGTAGTAGGGGCTTAAACTGTAGTGTATTGAGACTACCGTACAGCCTCGCTTCATCATCATCCAAGTAGCTATGGCACTGTCCACACCACCTGATACCAAAGCAACTACCTTACCCTCAACCCCATAGGGGAGGCCATCAGGACCCTCGAACACATCTGTGTAGATGTAGGATGCGTCATCCCTGACCTCAACGTAAATGCTCCTGTCAGGATGCTCTAAGTCGACCCTCAAACCAGGCACTCTACTCAGGACATCAGCACCAAGCAACTTCTCCAGTTCCTTACTTGTCAGCGGGTACTTCTTATTAGCTCTGTGCACGCGAACCTCAAAGCTATCGCCTGGGTTGAGCAGCTCCTCCGCAACCTCAACCACCGCTTTCCTGACCTCACTCAGTTTAAGTGAAACCCTAATTGATGGGCTGACTGAGACCACACCAAAGACCTTGGTCAGCACCCTTACATAGGATCCTACGTCCTCCCCCTCACCTACTTCAACGAATATCCTACCCCACTCCCTGCGCACGCTGAACCTAGCTAGGCCAGCTAGCTTGAGTTGAGCTTTTAAGTTACGTATGAGCCTACCCTCCATCCTAGTCCTTATTTCCTTAGACTTGAGGGCTATCTCACCATACCTTACCAATATGGTGTTGAACCCTTTCATACACAGTCACTTACTTACTAAGTAGATAACGTTTATATAGATGATTCACCAATCTACAATTTGTTGAGTGTACTCTATGAGTAACCTACATATTGAAAATTTAGACCGAGTCGACTGGAAGATCATTGCTGAACTCCAGAAGGACGGTAGGGTGAGCTTGGTTGAGTTAGGGAGGAGGATCGGGCTGAAGCACCCTAGTGTGAGGGCTAGGCTCGCAAAACTGACCAGCAGCAACGTAATTAAGGTGCAGGCCAATCTGAACCTAAGAAAGTTAGGATATAATGTAGCTTTTGTGAATGCTGAGGTAGAAGACATATCGTCGCTTACTAGGGAGGTGGCTAAGCTCAGTAGGTGCCCTAAGGTGGTGTTTGTTGCTGTTAAGAGCGGTGACTACAACCTAATGTTCCTGGTAGCTTACAGAGATGTTAGGGAGCTTGAGGTCTTTATTGAGAAGAGAATACGTAAGTTGCCTAAATTGAAGAGGTTCTCCGTAGAGTTAGATGTAGTTATAAAGCCTGAGTTCATCCCGTGTGACATAGGTGCTGTAGACCCTGAATGCATCAAGGAGTGCGAAACATGCGAACTAAGGCAGGGAGTAATTTCATGTCCTGGCTGTTGCGTGCCAGTATTTGCTGCTGAAGCCAGAAAGTAGTAAGTAGTGGGGAGTCCCATAAATCAGAGTTCTTAGTGGAACTTAGATGGCCTCAATGAATTAATTATTACTGCTAGTAAGAGCCCCATGTCCCCTACAAGTACCGCAACCCACAGCCCCACGAGCCCTAAGATAGCGAGCAGTGCCAGCGTAAGCTTCACAATTATTGATGCTGTGACGTTCTGCTTAACGACATTCAATGTGTACTTGCTTAAGTCAGCTAGATAGGGCAGCTTCTTAAGGTCGGGCTTCATGAGGACAACGTCACCACTCTCTATAGCTACCTCCGTACCAGTACCAATAGCAATTCCTACGCACGCCCTGGCTAGTGCTGGAGCATCGTTTATGCCGTCGCCGACCATAGCTACGTGCCTCTCGTGCCTCCCCATAGGCCCTTCGATATCATCCACTTTATCGCCAGGGAGTAGCTCGACGAAGTACTCATCTATACCTAGCTTACCAGCGATCTTCTCGGCCACCTTTACTGCAGTCACCAGTCAGCATGACAGTCTTGAAACCCCTCTTCTTGAGTTCCCTAATAACGTCGGCTGCCTCAGGGCGGACTCCATCCTCAAAATCCAGAATACCTAGGACTTCGTTCCTGCTGGCTACTGCTGCTGTGGTTCCCACATGCTCGATCTTGCTCAAGTGCTCGGCAGATAGGCGTATGCCGTACTCCTTAAGGAGGCCCTCACTACCCATTACGTAGAGTTCTCCGCCCACTTCAGCAACTACTCCCTTACCTGGCACGGTCCTGAAGTTCTCTATATTCAGTAACCTTATCCCTCTCTTCCTCGCTTTCTCAACCACAACCTTAGATATGGGGTGAGTCGAGTACTGACTAAGTGACGCAGCCACCTGGAGCAACCGCTCCTCACCCACACTTACTGGATAAATACCTGAGAGGGTGAGCTCTCCCTTAGTCAGTGTCCCGGTCTTGTCGAAGGCCACTACGCTTACCTTGCGAGGTGCTCCAAGTACTTTCCACTCTTAACTAACACGCCGTTCCTAGCAGAGCCTACTATGCCTGAGACCATAGCTACAGGTATTGAGATTACTAGTGCGCATGGACATGAAATAACGAGTAGTGTTAGTGCGCAGTAAGTCCATGAGTAGGGGTCACCGCCTAGGATGAGTGGGAGTGCAGTGCTACTACGGCACTCATCGAAAGCACTCCTGGTGTATAGTACTTCGAGAACCTCTCAATGAATCTCTCAATACTTGACTTCTCCCTCCTAGCCCTAGCAACCAGCTCTATAACCCTAGCCAGCAGGGTCTCACCAGACTTCTTCTCGACACGAACAAAAAGTACCCCATAAAAGTCAGTCACCCATCGCATTCCGCATCATAGGAGAGTGTTTTAAAAAATACCAAATAGATTACGAATCAGCACTGCAATTATGAATTCATGTATTGGTACCGATGTATTCAATATGGGAAAAGTCATGATCACACTTGGGACGCCCGTAAGGTGATTAATAAAAATCCGAGTGAATTTATTCTCAATAACATCAAGAAGTTTTGGCGTAACTAGGGAGAGTTAATATATTTCACTAACTATACGTACCTCATACTTCCTGACTGTGGGATAGAGCTAGCTTTCGCATCGTGTCAAAGGCGAAACGTACCATGTGAACGGCACCTATCTAATCTGATATAGAAACAGATAAACTGCCAGCGGATAATAGCAGAAGTAGCAAAAGTATGGACCGAAAGAAAATTACATAGGAAGTACTACAAGCTTAAGAACCTAATGTTGTAGCGAAACTATAGGTGATGAGGTTTAAGCAACTTAATAGTAGCTATAGACCTAAGCGAAGATGGTCCTAGAGTAATAGCTTTAGTAGGAGTTAAAGAACCCATCTTGAAAAGTCAAGGCTTCTCAACTATAGCATCAACGTTAAAACACTATAGGAAGATACCTTCTAGCCGTAAACGCAGTTATATTAAAGCGTTCCCTAGAAGATATTTTAAGCTGTACAATCGCATAGAGATAGCTAGAATATACACGTATGGTTCGTCAACAATTAAAGCTATCAACACACTATTCAAACTATTGAATCCTGCACTCGTTATAATAGATGATAAAATATACAACATGTTAGATTACCCTAAGAAGATTAGGGAAAGTAAAGCTAAGAGGAAGCATGAAGAATACATAAAGAGGATTTCTGATAACCTAGCCAACTACTCTAGAATATTGCTAAGGGAAAACCCTAAGAAATTCAGAGAGGAGTCTAGAAGATTCGAGAAGTAACCGCCGGGTCACGGGATTACTCCACAGGTCATCTTCACTCACCGTGGAGCCCACATCCCCGGCGGTAACAATTATTACAGCTATTACTCCAATAATATATACTGGTTAAACAAGGTATAAAACTTTCTATATTTCTAGTTCACTGACCTCCTCAAAACTCCTCTAGACCTCCAGTACTGCACTACCCGTAATCTATTATTTGATAGTACCTCACCTTTTACGAAGAGTCCACATACATGCACCTAACATCCTCACAGGAAACCATACTGTTAGCAGATAACATTGGCTTACTGCATATGTCAGGCTTTTAGGAATTAGGAAGAAATCAGAACAATCAAATAAGTTGCTGAAGCAAGCCTTCTATTACGTACATTCTCTTAAGTTATTGTAAATACTCTACTTAGCCTCTCAGCATACTGAACTGTTTCCATTACAAGGTTTATGAGGTCTTGAGCACTGATCGGGACCAAGGGAATACCAGCCTTCATCATATGATTTCCATGTACGATATATTGTACTTTTGTTAAGTTTCTGTGGTGAGTCGCTCAAACTAAGGTTTCGATAGCTAAGTACACGCTCACCGAGGTCAGTACAATTCCCTGAATCAGCAGTCCTGACCTACTGCTTAAGTACTTCCGCAACTTAAGCCCAACCGCCCTGCCAGTAATTAGTGATACCGCATAGGGTATCGAGTAGGCAGCAGTGAATGCCAGTGCTGAGGCGAGGGCTGGTAAGGGTTCCCTGCTCGCGTAGGCTAGTGCGGCAACGAGAAATGGTAGGGAGCACTGAAGCCCTAAGACAGGTAGTAATCCTCTGATCCTGCTTGAGTAACGAAGGATCGGCTCCGAGCCAGCTAAGTTCATTAGACCCCATGAGAGTGTGAGTGCCGCAGCCAGGAGCACTACTGGCGTGTAGAGATCCACCTTGACATAGCCTGAGGAGAGGTACAGGAGTGAGAGGAGGATTCCTCCAGCAGTAGTGAGGGCGGCGAGTGAAGCCGCTTGCATGAGCATACTTCTCCATACTTTCCTTGCTGTACGCTCCCTGCCAGCCGAGGTAGCGACGGTCAGCATTAGAGGCAGGCTGCAGGGACTGAAAGCACTAATTAAACCTAAGGTAGCAGGCACAGCAATAGCCTGAAATAGTGAGCACCCTTCAACACTGGTATCCTCCCTCACCTCATTGTCAGCCCTCCTGCCCATGAAGAGTGAAAGCTCAATGAATTCCTTAAGACCTTCGTACTGGTTACCGCGGAAGGTCCCCAAGTGCCTCGCAATAATCTCACCATCAACTAAGAATATGAATGTAGGGGTTCCCGGTACTCCAAGGCTCTTAAGTACCTTCATAGCTTCCCCAGGGTCACTTAAGATGAAGGGTGTTATATGAACCTTGACAAAGGATACATCAGTCACCTCAGTGGATAACTTCTTGAATGCAGGCTCGACTACCTGGCATGCAGGGCAGCCCTCCTTAGTGATCATGAGGAGCACAGCATCCCCCTCCTCGAAATACTTCTTTAAGCCCTCAACACTGTAAACTTCAATAACACCTCCAGCTCTAAAGGACTCAGACAGCGCGGGGATAACTAAGTAGTGGAGCAGGAGGAGAATAATCCACACAGTACACAGCAGTGCCGCAAACTTACTTACTGACCTACTACCTAACCTCAAGCACTACCACACCTCACATATTGCAAAATAGTATCTTACAGGCAGTAATATTAATGGGAGAGGTTGAGGTAATCGATATTATATTATCCTAGTAAGATAACTGATCGGTGATACCCCACGTTCACCCTGAGTAGTAAGGTGGACAAATTATTCAGTAGGTGGGACAGGCCTGACTCACCCGGTTGCGCCTTAGGCATCATAAAGGATGGAGAGATCATCTACAAGCGCGGGTACGGGTCAGCAAACCTCGAGTATGGAGTACCCATCACCTCTAAAACAGTCTTCAGGATAGGGTCAACCTCGAAACAGTTCACAGCTTTCTGCACAGCACTACTGGCATGGCGTAAGGATATCTCGCTTGATGATGATGTAAGGGAGTACATACCTGAGCTACCTAAGTTCGAGAAGCCCATAAAGGTGAAGAACCTAATACACCACACTAGCGGACTCCCAGACTACCTCGAGTTGATGGAGCTTGCTGGCATGAGCCATGAAGTCAACTACAGTTCTGAGGATGTCATCGATGTTCTGTCGAGGCTTAGGGGACTTAACTTCACCCCGGGTGAGAAGTACTCCTACAGCAACACAAATTACTTCCTCCTGGGCATCATAGTTGAGAGGGTGACTGGTAAGACACTCAGCAGGTTTGCTGAAGAAAACATATTTAAGCCGTTAGGCATGGAGAACACACACTTCCATGACGATCACACACTCATAGTTAAGAACCGAGCGGTCGGGTACGCACCACGGGATGATGGCTTCAGAATACATGAAACAATGCTTGACATCGTAGGTGATGGGGGAGTATTTACAACCGTCGAGGACCTCTACATCTGGGACCAGAACTTCTACAAGAACAGGTTAGAAGGTGGTGACGAAATCATAAGAATGATGCTCACTCCCGGAAGGCTAAGTAGCGGAGAGGAGATCAAGTATGCCTTCGGCCTGATCATTGATGAGTATAGAGGACTAAGGATCGTGCATCACGGAGGTGCGTTCGTAGGGTTCAGAGCTGAGATGATGAGGTTCCCTGAACAGAAGTTTACGGTGATATGCCTCTGCAACCTCGCCACGATCAGCCCAACAAAATTAGCTAAGAAGGTAGCTGACATTTGCTTAAGCCAGTACTTCACTAAGGAATTACCCACCCTGAGACCTGTTGTGCTACCTCACCACAAGATCCAAAGACTGGCCGGAGTGTACGCTAATCCTGATGCAGGACTGGCATGCTGGGTGGATGCTGAAGAAGGTGGATTAGTACTGAATATGTACGGACTTAAACTGAAGTTAATCCCCGTAGGTGAGGCAGTATTCAGAACACCTGATGACTCTCCCGTGGAACTGTCTGTGGAGTTCAAGATCGGTGAGGGCATGCTCTCATCAATGACCATTAAGTTCCGTGATGAGGAGGAGGTACTCAGGCGTGTGGAGCCGCCCTCGCCGCCAGCTATTGAGTTAGAGGAGTACGTAGGCATCTACTACAGTAGTGAGTTAAGAACCTACTACAGAGTTGGTGTAAGTAAGGGCAGGCTCTTATTTAAGCATAGGGGAGCTCCTAAGGCTCCTTTGAAGTCAGTTATGAGAGACATCTTCGTAGTCACTGACCCGTATGTGATGGTTCGCTTCATAAGGCGTAGGGACGGAGAGGTTATGGGGTTCAAAGTAGCTACTGGCAGGTCGAGGGGGGTCTACTTCGAAAAAATTACTTAAAAATACTTACTATTTAACATCACCTGGCATCAGTAAATCAGGCACTACTGGTGCTTGAGCACCTTCCCAGGGAGCTCCCCAGTGTGCTCGCCTTCATCAACCACTAAGACTCCGTTAACTAGGACGTAGCGCACTCCCTCAGGGTACCTGCAGGGGGATGCATACGTAGCCTTACACTCAATCTTCCTTGGGTCGAAGACTACTATGTCTGCAGCAAACCCTTCCTTAATCAACCCCCTATCCTTAAGTCCTAGGAACTGAGCTGGGAGAGAAGTTGCCTTCCTGACGGCCTCCTCTAGTGAGAAGATACGTAACTCCCTTACGTAGCGCTGGAACAGCTTAGGGTACGTTCCGTAGGACCTAGGGTGCAGCCCCCTACACCCCTCGTCCGCCGACGCATCAGTTGAAACTGCAGTCCATGATTGCTTCAGCACGGCAATTATGTCCTCCTCCCTCATATCACCGATGCACACCCTGGTCTCACCGTCATCAGCAATGTAGAGCTTCCTCATGGCCTCCCACGGATCCTCAACTTCCAAGATCTCAGCTACTTCACTAAAGTTCTTCCAGACTAGGTCGGGCCTTGATTTAGAGTATACTATTCTGTGGTAGGTCCTGGGGTCCCAAACGATGGGGTACGGTGACCCCCTCCTGCCGAGTACCTTCCGCATTTCTTCATTACGCTTGAGTTCCTGGTAAAGCCTCTTCTTTGCTTCCTCCTTGATCTCCTCCCACTTTACATCGTCTTTAAAGTACTTGAGCAGCTCCTCCCTACTGACTGGGTCTGGCACGAGTAGCTCACCTAGATTACATACAGCAGCCGACTCCCAGGGGTAGCAGTCACAGATCATTTCAACGCCTTCCTTCCTTGCCTCCTCAATCAGTCTTACTGTCTCATACACCTTCCCCCAGTTCCGGTACCCGCATGCTTTATGGTGTGATATGCAGCATGGGACACCAGCTAGCCTACATATTCTGATGTGCTCCCTCACCGCCTCGATCAGGTAGTCATCCTCACTCCTTATGTGTGACATGTATACTCCACCATACTCAGCAACAACCTTCAGCAACTCCACGATCTCCACTACAGTAGCGTTGCATTGAGGGTAGTACTCTAAGCCGGTAGTCATGCCGAAGGCTCCGTCCTTCATTGCCTCCCGAACCATGGATTTTATCTCCTTAAGTTCCTCCTCCGTAGGCTCAACGCGATCCGGGTCACTCATAACGCTCTCCCTGACCGTGCCGAACCCTATGAATGGTGCTATATTCACACTCACGCCAGCATTCTCGACACGGG
Organism: Desulfurococcales archaeon; assembly: GCA_021158735.1. Lineage (GTDB taxonomy): Archaea > Thermoproteota > Thermoprotei_A > Sulfolobales > NBVN01 > B83-G16. The sequence goes on from JAGGUC010000111.1 coordinate 11,460, forward strand.
ACATCCATTCATGCATGGTTAGCCAGTCGATCTCCACTAACTCACTGATAACGCCTGCCCTAACTGCCTTAGCCACGCGCTCCCTGAACCTCTCTCTCAAACCTTCACTCAGGGGGGCTGCTGAGTACCCGCAATTACCAGTAGCTACGGTAGTTATACCCTGCATGACGAGGTTCTTGGCGGTTCTATTGAGCAGTATTGAGCCAGCCATCTCGATCATGTCAGAGTGGTTGTGGAGGTCTATGAAGCCTGGGGCAACTACTAAGCCATCAGCATTTACTACTCTGTCAGCTTCCTCAGTGACTACCCTGCTTACCCTGACGATCCTGCCGTCCTTTACCCCTACATCAGCCCTGAACCAAGGATTACCCGTTCCATCAACCACTAAGCCGTTCTTAATAAGTACGTCCAACACCATTCAAGCACCACCTAAGAAAGTCATAGGGGGCTAGCTAACCCTAGACTCCGTAATTATCTTCCAGAGACCGCTAGTGTACTCAGACAAGTCTAGCTCCTCAGCCCTATGGCATGCTACGTAGTGACCTCCTCCAACGTCCTTCAGCACTGGCTCCTTAGTCCTGCACCTGCTTATTGCATAAGGGCACCTCGGGTGAAACCTACATCCTGGCGGAGGATTTATTGGGCTGGGCGGCTCACCGCGTACGAGTGAGAACCTCTTAACGTACCTGACCTCGGGGTTGGGTATGGGTGCTGCCGACAGCAGTGTTGCTGTGTAGGGGTGCTTAGCATTGTAGAATAGCTCGTCAGCTTCAGCGATCTCAACTAGCTTACCTAGGTACATGACCGCTATTCTGTCACTGACGTACCTGACAGTCAGTAGGTCGTGAGATATGAATATGTATGTTAGGTTAAGGTCATGCTGAAGCTTGACAAGGAGGTTCAAGATCTGTGCCTGAATCGAGACATCCAGCGATGACGTCGGCTCATCGAGAACTACGAGGTCCGGATTAAGTATTATAGCCCTAGCTATAGCTACCCTCTGTTGCTGACCGCCGCTCAACTGGTGAGGGTACTTCTTCATGTGCTCCTTCCCGAGCCCAACCTTCTGCAGTATGTCCAGAACCCTCCTCCTCACTTCCTCCCGGTCTTTGATTCCGTGAACAATGAGAGGTCTCCTGAGGGTCTCCTCAATACTCATTCTCGGGTTCAGCGATGCTGACGGGTCCTGAAACACTATCCCCATACGCCTCCGGTACTTCCTGAGTTCCTTCTTACTAACACCAACTATGTCGGTGCCGTCGAAGTAGATCTTGCCTGTTGTAGGGTCTATGAGGCGCAGGATCAGTTTAGCCAAAGTAGTCTTCCCAGATCCTGACTCCCCTACAATGCCTAAGGTCTCACCTTTGAAGACCTGGAACGTTACATCATCAACAGCTCTTATCCAGTCTGGCTTCTTAAAAAACCCCTTCTTAACTGGGAAGTACTTCCTCAGGCCCTCAACAGTCACTAATGGCTCCACCACCCCCTATCACCTCCGCAGGTAGCAAGCTACGTAGTGGTTTGGCTCAACTTCGGTTAGTGGTGGTTCCTCTTTCTTGCATTTCTCCATTGCGTGAGGGCACCTAGGATGGAACCTACAGCCAGGAGGCGGCTCGATCAGGTTCGGCGGCTGCCCAGGAATTACGTAGAGTTGCTCCTTCCTCTTAGTCCCTATGGGTAGGCACTTCATGAGCCCCCTAGTGTAGGGGTGCACAGGATTTCTGAAGACCTCCCTCACAGGCCCTAACTCAACGATCTTCCCAGCATACATGACCGCAACCCTATTACAGACCTCTGCAACAAGCCCGAAATTATGTGTAATTAAAACCATAGACATCCTCCGCTCTCTCTTAATATTCATTAGGAGGTTTAGAAGCTGTGCTTGAACAGTGACGTCGACCGAGGTCGTCGGCTCGTCGGCGAGTAGTAGCTTAGGCTCACAGGAGATCATCATGGCGATCATGGATCTCTGCCTCATGCCACCGCTTAGTACGTGCGGGTAGTTCCTGGCCCTCACCTCCGGGTCGGGCATCCTGACCTTCCCTATGAGCTCGACAGCCCTTCTCCACGCGCTCCTGCCGTCCATGTTGAAGTGAATTACTGGTGGTTCAGCGATCTGGAACCCGATAGTGAATACTGGGTTCAGTGAGTTCATGGGGTTCTGAAATATCATGGCTATTTCCTTTCCGCGGATCTTCCGCATCTCGCTCTCAGGGAGCTTAAGGAGGTCTGTCCCTCTGTAAATGATCTTGCCGCCGACGATCTCTCCTGGGTAGGGTACGAGCCTAATAATAGATAGGGCCAGGGTTGACTTGCCGCAGCCTGACTCACCCACAACACAGAAGGTCTCGTCCTTATATACCTCGAAGCTAACACCATCTACAGCCCGCACTAACCCAGCACTAGTCCTGTAGTACGTTTTGAGATCCACCACACGTAGTAGGGGGTCAGTCACATTACTCACCTCTCACACCTTAAGCTTAGGATCTAGTATGTCCCTCAGCCCATCCCCAAGCAGGTTGAACCCGAGGCAGGTAATAACAATGAATATTCCGGGGAAGCTGGAGACCCATGGAGCTCTAGGTAGTTGCGGCATACCATTGGACACCATGGCACCCCAGTCAGGTGTTGGTGGCTGAGCACCGAAGCCTAGGAAGCTCAGGGCAGTAGTGGAGAGTATTGCTGAAGGTATCGATAGTGCAGCTATGACTATGATCGTGGGGATGACGTTCGGGAGGAGGTACCTCAACATTATATTTAGGTCTGACTCACCTATAGCTCTTGCCGCGAGCACGAACTCCCTATTTACTAAGGACTGGACTTTCGCCCTAACGATCCTAGTGAATGTTGGCCAGCTCACAATAGCAACCGCAGTGACTACATTGACTAAGCCAGGACCTATGAGTGTGACTACCCCGAGTGCGAGCACTAGTGGTGGGAAAGCCCACACCATGTCAGTTACGGCAGAGATCACCTTATCGACCTTACCACCATAGTACCCTGCTAGCACCCCCAGCGTAACACCTATTGCAGCCTCAATAAATACGACCAGCATCCCCACCCACAGAGCTATCCTCGCACCATATACCACCCTGCTGAATACGTCCCTCCCCAGCTCATCCGTACCGAATAGGTGTTGCAGCGAGGGGGGCTGTAGCCTGTTCTGTGGGTCCACCTCAGCGTAGTGTTTTGGAGCAATTACTGGTGCCCCGATGGCCAGAGCTACGATGAAGAGTATTATGAAGAATCCAACCCTGGAGTACTTGTTCTGAAGTATTGGCTCGATCCACTCCCTCAGCCTAGCTAGAGCATCCATAGACATCAGTACTCACCCTTCTCAAGCCTTATTCTGGGGTCTAGGAACGCAGACACTACATCACCTAGTGTATTACATATGACGGTCAGTACGGCAATAATGAATATTATAGCCATTACTACAGGGTAGTCCTGCATAACTATGGAGTTATAGAGCAAGGTCCCCATACCTGGCCAAGCGAAGATAATCTCCACAACAACAGCGCCGCCAAGCATCCACGGCAGGTTGAGGAAGAACAGCACAGTAACAGGTATGAGTGCGTTCCTCAGCGCATGCCTCAGCACGACCCTCCTTGAGGGCAACCCCTTAGCCCACGCGGTCCTTATGTAGTCCTCACCCAGAACTTCAAGCATCTCAGTCCTCATGAGCCTCGCAACCATCCCCAAGTATGGGAGGGTGAGTGTCGCTACCGGGAGTACCATAGAGGCCGGGCTGAACGCCCCGGATATTGGTAACACCCTCAGGTAGAACCCGAAAGCAAGCATCAGCATGAGCCCCAGCCAGTACCCCGGTGTGGACCACAGAACCGCTGTACCCACCATGATTAGTGAGTCAGTAAATCTCCCCCTACGCAGGGCTGCTGCAACACCTAAGGGGATCCCTATTAGGAACGCCAGCGCCTGGGACGTCAGCATGAGCTGGAGCGTATAGGGTATCCTAGCGTATAAGAGGTTCGAGACCGGTAGCTTAGTAACGAAGGAGTAACCGAAGTCACCTCGCAGAATGTGTGAGACCCAGTAGAAGTACTGTATGATGAGGGGCTTGTCTAGACCCCAAGTCCTTTTTATCTCCTGGATCTTCTCCTCACTAACCCTACTCCCTGGCGGTAGGAGGAGGTCTATGGGGTCCCCCGGCATGAGCTGCATGATCGAAAAAAGAATTATAGTTACGAGAAAAATTACGGGTATTCCGATTAAGATCTTCTTTACGGTATATCTCAGTAGGGCTGACATGTCAGTCTCCTACCTAGCTACTTCAGCATCATTCAGGTAGAGTGTCCCGTAAGGGGGTGTCACGTAGAGGTTCTTGACCCAATTCCAGACTGCTGTGTAGCTGATATCAACAAACAGGGGTATTCCGGGCAGGTCGTGGAGGAGGTGCTCCTGGATCTTAGTGTAGATCTCGACTCTCTGCTCTGGTGTGTGCGGCTTATTCATGTCCTCTTCTAAGAGCTTGTCTACCTCGGGATTACTATAGGTCGTGTTCCCCAGCTCTGAGTGCCATACGTAGGGTAAGATACCTGCTGGCTCATGGAATGAGTGGTGGTACAGTGCCAGCTCAAAGTTCCACTCGTCTATTCTGTCACCTATGTAAGTCCCTTTGAACTCCCTCAGCTCTACCTTAATTCCCACTTGGGCAAGCATGCTCTGGATCAGTGGGGCGATTCTCTTCAGCTTCGGGTTGTCAGTAGGTACCAGAAGCTCGAGCA
>JAGGUC010000103.1 GCA_021158735.1 Desulfurococcales archaeon
GGACAGACAACCTAGAGGCAGTGATCAAGGCCAATTTCCTCTGCAATGAACTAGGCTTAGACACGATCAGCATGGGGCATGTAATAGGTACGTTCATGGAGCTTGTTGAGGCAGGTAAGGTACCTGAGGAGAAGCTCAGGGGCCTCAAAGCCGAGTGGGGCACACCTGAAGCTCTAGTCGAGCTCACCTGGAGAACTGCCTATAGGTCAGGCATAGGTGACGAACTAGCCGAGGGTGCTGAGAGGCTGGCCCGGAAGTACGGAGCCCCAGAACTAGCCATGACTGTAAGAGGGCAGGAACTCCCGGCCTACGACCCGAGGGGTGCTCAGGGCCATGGACTGGCTTACGCGACAAGCAACCGCGGCGGCTGCCACCTGAGGGCATACATAATATCACCTGAGGTTCTAGGGGTCCCATCACTCGTCGACAGGTTTAAGACTGAGGGCAAGGTAGCACTAGTAAAGGAATTCCAGGACGTATTCGCTGTAATTGACTCAATGATCGTCTGTAAGTTCTCGTGCTTCGCTGTATGGGATGAGGAGTACGCAGAAATAATAAGCACCGTCACGGGCTGGGACGTCAGTAAGGACGAGGTCCACAAGATAGGTGAGAGAATATGGAATGCTGAGAGAGTATTCAACGTACTCAGCTTCGGCGACGGCAGGGAGTACGACACACTCCCGAAGAGGCTCCTAGAGGAGCCCATGCCTGAAGGACCCTCCAAGGGCTACGTAACTAAACTCAGTGAAATGCTGGATGAGTACTACAGAATCCGCGGGTGGGTTGACGGCAGACCAACGAGAGCTAAGCTAGAGGAGCTAGGACTTAAGTGGCTGGCTAATAGACTAGAGGAGGAGGGCCTCCTACCAGCTTGACTCAGCCGTAGTGCACGGACACACCCTAAATCCAAGCTATTTTTCCACGAACACTCCGATAACCGGCAGAGCCTAGTTCTAGCACCTAATACTTAAATTACCTACCTCAAACCTAATTCCTTGAAGTATTCTAAGGTGCTGGTTATGGCGACCACGAAGTCAGTAATTAATTACGCTAAGGAGGCATTGCTTGATGAGCTGTACGCAGCAGCTATCTGCAGCAGGCTGGCTGATCACTACGAGGACAGGATCTCTCCAGAAAGTTCAGGGAGCTTGCTGAAATGGAGAAGAACCATGCATGGTTCTGGTCAGAGTTCCTGGGGAGGAGGGAGGTCAGTACTGAAGGGTGAAGGTGAGTAGGCTGAAGGTTTCGTTCTGGGTTCTCTTATTTAAGATGCTCGGGCTCGGCCTTACATTCAAGATCTTGGAGTCGAGCGAGCGTAAGGCTATAGAGATGTACTCTGAGATACTCGACAGTAAGGAATTGAGTAGTGAGGAGAGGGAAGTGCTTAAGAAAGTGCTGAGGACGAGCTATACACATTCGCTGAAGAAGAGTCCAGGTTCAAGGAGTTCATCAACCACATCATGGACGCCGTCCTAGGTATGAATGACAGCTTAGTTGAGGTACTGTCAGTCTCCGCAAGACTTGCAGGAGCTTACGGAGACCCCCTCTACGTAGCGCTGGGCGGGCTCATCGTAGGTATCGGCGGCGCCCTATCCATGGGTATTGGAGCATTCACCAGCGTAAGAGCTCAGAAGCAGGTCAGGCTGGGAGTGCTCACGAGGCTCAGGGTAGCCGCTAAATACGCTGCACACATACTCATTGAGAAGGTAACTAAGTACATGGTGAGGAGGGGACTTAGGGAGGAGACAGCCAGGGTAATTGCTGAGGAAGCAAGGAGGAGGGGAGTCCTAGATAAGGTTGTGGCTGAGGAAGAGTACGGCATCAGGGAGGAGAGGATGGAGAACCCGCTCGGAGCTGGAATATACACGGGGCTGTTCTACGCTGTCGGTGCTTTCGTGCCTTTGACACCCTACTTCGCAATGATGCCTGTCTCGGCGGCACTTCCTGCATCATTTATTATGGCGGCCCTCATGCTAGGAATAATGGGCTTCCTGATCGCTACCACCGCAGAATTGAGCATCAGGGTCAAGGTAATTGAGTTAATTCTAGCGGGTCTCGGGTCAGCTGCTGTGACTTACGCTATAGGCAGACTTGCTTCATTGCTTCTAGGTATAAATCCCTGAGACAGGGGTGCTATAGGGACACCAAAAGCAGTTTTATTATACTAATTAATTCGGTGCCACTGCCTCACCACATAATTAATTACACTACCAACATAACTACAGAATTATGGATGCAGAGTAAGAATAATCGCATAAGACACTGCAGGCCCCACAGCAGATTAAGATTTTAGAAAATCAAAACTTAACCCTAAGCAAGTACACTATGGTTGCAATTGAGGAAAATATAGCCAGAATAGCGAATAGCGGAACCAGAGTATTCATGACAAACTGCCGTGTCTTCACTGCCTCATTAGGAACGTATTCCACCATGCTTATGGGCTGATTATTCCCCTTGCTTGCTTTAATGAATATGTGGTAGTGAATTCCCTGCTGACCACTATCATCCAGAGACTTCTTCGTCACGGAAGCACTGTACATCTCATCGATAAGAACTTCCGATGGCCTAAATCGTAGCTCCTCTCCAACCCGCTTTAAGGGTATTTTAATAAGTAGTGGCGACCACGGTCTTACCGATACTAGGGGCTCCCTAGAATTATCATCAAACACATTACTGATTACCATTAAGGAATTAAATGACGGAATAAAGACCAAGAATACTCCCTCACCCCCACTTATTGATAGTTCTGCAAGTACACGCTCGACTTCACCAGCATTTAACAACATACTACATGCATCGCTACTTAACTTCATGGTCTTAACTATGTACGTTCGGGAATTATTTAATCTAAGGTACGCACCCAGACTTAGGTCATATACTATCCTTCCGGGACTCATTTTGTGCCCGGAAAGTGATGCCTCCAAACCATACCCACTCAAATACACACTACTTTCATTTACTATTAAGTCCACTGAGAATGAAATGTCAGGGTATCCTCTCAGAATCTCTGCAGACTTCAAATAGAGCACAGCCGTAACTACTCCCAATACCAGGAGACATATCATTAGAACACACACTAGCACTGCAAAAGCACGCATCTTTAATCGCACCTAGTCTAATGAAAAATTATCCCCCTATTTATAATTTTTTCCATTGCTCATCAACAGTAAAAGAAAATAAATTATAAATAGGTGCTAATCACACCTAGGACTGAAGGTAAAAGAAATGCACCTTCGATTTAGTTATGTGATATTTTTGATAACACTAGCTATTGCTGTTTTAGCGGTTCCAGCACTCAATGTATCTAAGCAAACAATGATGTGCTCGATAATACTAGTAATTTAAGCAAGGCCATTAATCAATATTAGATAGTGCCCAAATTATCTACGAGTAGAATTAGCAAGAATTTCATGGTTATGATACATAACCTCACTGACGCCCAATCAAAGAAACATAGCAATTTAGTATTTGTAGGTAAAGTTGTATATAAGGTAAAATTGACTGATATTAGGGTGCCTTTAATTTATGGATTACCCCTAAGCTCTAGGTATTCAAGAGTACATTATCACAGTAATAGATTTAGATAACGGATTTGCTGGAGGAGAGATCGTTAGATTAGAGCCCCGAAATCTGACTAATTACTATAGGGTACCTATAGAATTAACAACTAAGGTCGACACAACTTCTGTTAAGTCTGGGACAAATAATGCTTACATTAATGATATTTATTCTAGAGAGGCTTTTGTTCTTCCATAGAGTGGGCAGAAACATATTGTGTTGTATTTCGTGATATACGTTAACTTTGTATTGTTGAAGCCTTTATTAATTGAGGATTGCTTTGTTTAAATAGGTTCAGCCCGGGATGTGGGTGGGGTGAGAGAAGCCCGAAAGCCCCGTCAATGAACCCTGAAACGAGAAGACCCCACTATACACGCATCAAAAATTATGAAAATAGCGAAGAATCAGAACGATTCTAGTAGAGACTAGTGAGACCGCTAAATTGATGCCAGCCATTCAGCTACATTCTATAGAGGGAGTATCTGTAAATGCTAAGTTAAGGATAGGGAATTTGCTTTGCTATACTACTAACCATAGGTACCTAGCGTATCCTAGAGCACCTATTAGTGACTGAGCAAGTGACGGTGCTAAAGCAGTAGAATACTTAGATAACCAAGATACTAGTGCTGTTTCGAGTGGAACCAAAAGATGGGTTAGAGTGTACGTTAAGTACAGGTATGAGCTATGGCATTACAGATTAGCATTGTTCGGGATAATGAAATATGCTTGCAGGAAATCATTATTTACGCTGTCACCGTATGAGTAGTTGGTGAGCTTGCTTGACAGCAGGTGACTTACTCGGGCAGGCTAAGGCGATGGCCGACAAGGAAAAGAGGTACGCTAAGGAGCTACGGGACCTCGCCGACGGGGTCAGCCACCCAGTACTCAAAGCACTCATAGCTGGCATCGCCTCAGACTCAGAGAAACACAGCATGTTCTATGAAGCGATCAAGGTGCTGCTGAGCAGTGAGTACCCACTCATGTCTCAGGAAAACCTCGACTTAATACGTGATGCTGTTCGAAGGCATACCGAGGTCGAGGCCGAGATGGTTAAATTAACTAAGAAGTGGGCTGAGGAGACAGATGATTCCAGGCTTAAGCTCATTTTAATGGCTATCCATGACGATGAGGTGAAGCACCACAGCCTACTAGTCAGTATAGAAAGACACATTGCAAGAGCCGTAACACTTACTGAGCAGGACCTCTGGGACATGATCTGGAAGGACAGCCTCTGGCATGGGGCACCAGGAGGTTAACTCCTTAAACTAAAACCAACACGGACGGTCTTTTTCCTGGGGACACTACGCAGTAATTATTCTTAATTACCTAGCTTACTTCTTCCATGCAATCTACTTACGTCAGCACCAGCTACAGCGCCAGTAATCCTCGGAACCCTAACATACTTCCTGACAAGCCATACACCTAAGTACACGAAGGGAGTATCAATAAGAGCTATGACCACCTTAAATAACCATAAGCTAGCGGCCATCACGACTAGATCCCCCAGAGGAACCGCACCGTAGAACGCAATAAACGTAAATATTGCTGAGTCGATCAGCTGGCTAACCATAGTTGACGCGTTATTCCTGACCCACAGCCACCTCCCCCTAGTCAATTCCTTCCACTTCCAGAAAGCCCATACGTCATGGTGCTGGCTGATAACGTAGGCTATTAGTGAGGCAGCAACAATACGTGTCTGAAGCCCGAAGACCCTGTGGTAGAGTTCCTCCATAGACGGCTCCAGCGCTGGTAGGAACCAGTCCATCCACACGAGCACAAGCATGACTACCTCAGCGGCCAGACCTGCCCAGACAATGTATACTGCCTTCTTCTTCCCGTACACCTCGTCAACAATGTCCGTTATGGGGAACGTGATGCAGTACGCTATAGTACCTGCAGGAACTACGAGACCTAAGAAGTTAGTTATCTTGACGCCAGCAGCTATATTAGCGAATACTATAGTAGCTGAAAAGACACCCGACAGTACAGCCAGTACGAGCAAGTCCCTCTCACTCATCACACCCCTGACCATGCCTCCCCACCTCAAGCCCCTCATTAACTCACTACTACACCATGATTCGGTCAAGCAGGAATTAAAGATTTTCGGATTAGTAAGGACTTACTTCATACCGCACTTACTGCTTACGTAGCCCCTACCCACTCTCACGTACTCATCGCCCTCCCCTACCTGAGGGTACTGCTCATATATGGTGCAGTCCGGTATTCCAGCTTTAATAAATGCCTTATGTCTGTTAATGCAGCTCTCACACCTGCCACAGTGGTTCTCCCTGCTTAAGTAGCAGCTCCACGTACGGTAGATTAAGTTGCCGAGTATTTTATAGCCACGCCTTAGGTTCTCAGCCTTAGTCAATCCCTCACGGCTCGGACTCCACACCTCCAACCTCCTCTCAGACCTGAAGTGACAGATCCTGAAGGCAGTCTGGAGTATTTCGATGCATTCTGGTGAGCAGTCAGGGTAGAGAGGCTCCCACGTGTCCACCCTGGGAGCTACATCGTTGTAGTGCGCCCCATATATCACGTACTTAGCACCTATTGTTAAGGCGTAGGCAACAGCTATAGAGAGCATGACCACATTCCTAATAGGTACTACAACGGTTGGCTCATACTCGGCCTCAACCCCTATGGATTCATCAGTTAACTGTGTCCCCCTCCACAAGTCCTTCATAAATGAAAGGTCGATGACCCTGAACTCAACAACTCTGCCTGGAAGCCCTAACCTGTTGATCTCCCTGACTAATTCCTTAGCTACGGACAGCTCCTTACCTCCCTTCTGACCGTAGTTGAACGCCAGTACGTGTGCACTGCACCCCTTAGCCAGCCACTGAGCTAAATACGATGTACTGTCGACACCACCACTAACTACGGCTACAGCCCTGGTCTCACCGCCCATGCGTTGTCACCGCTCTGTTAGTGCATTAATTCAAGATTAAATTAACTTGCTTCGAACTCACCTGCTCTTCTTTCCTGCAGCAATGATCAGTACTACACCCACCGCAGCAAGTACTGCGCCGAGAATCAGCTTACCTGAGACCTCCAGGTAATCCCACAGTTGCTTAAGAATGTCTACCAGCCCCCATCCAATTAGTGGCTGCATAACGAATGAGACCCCGGTAGCTATGAGGATCACGCCAACAATTATTAAGGCGATCTTCCCAGCTTCTTTAAGACTTATTGGGACCTCCCCCTTAACCTCAACCTCCTCCTCAGCAGGTGCGCCAGAGACTTCAGGCATTAGAATGCAGGCAGCTATATACAGTATAATAGCTACTCCAGGATTTACTATGAAGATAGCTACGGCGGCCAATCTAATTAATACTGGGTCTATCTTGAGGTACTCTGCTAAGCCCCCGCAGACACCGCAGAGAATCCTCTCCTTCTTGCTGCGGCACAGCCTCCTCAACAGCAACGCACCCTTAATCATTTACTCAGCTGTAGTACTTATTAGGTATGGTACATTAAGTACGGATCCCTAATACCTAGTTATAGTACCTAAAGTAAAATCGCTGAAGTAAGTATTTGAGGAATTCCTCACTACCTACCACTTATTTCAAGTCCAGGTATTCTGAGCTTGTTTTCAAGCCACTTGAAGCCTATGGTTGCCACAGTCGTCATTACCAGGTATATTATCGCCAGCGTCATGAACGTCTCTATAGGTCTGAAGTACTTATAGTTAAATGACTTAGAAATAGCGAACATGTCCTGCACTCCCACAACAAACGCTAGTGAAGAGTACTTGATCATGTATATCAACTCATTAGAAATCCCTGGAAGAGCCCTCCTTATCGCCTGAGGCAGTATTATGTAGAGCACCTCCTGCAACTTAGTCATACCGACCGCCTTTGCCGCCAGCGACTGACCCGCATCTATCGAGCGGATAGCACCCCTAATATACTCGGACTGATAGGAACCGCTACAGAGTATGAAGCCGAGCACTGCAGCCCAGAAGGGGGTTAAGTATATTTTGAAGTCTGCGAGCCCGAAAAACAGTATTAGTAGTGTGACCATCAGCGGGAAACCCCTAAAAGTCACCACCATAGCCGTCGCTATAGTTGAGGAGATCCTGTCACCGTAGACTCTCAGAGTACCTATGAGGATTCCTAGTGCAACACTAACGGGCATAGCGATAGCGAGCATCTTAAGTGTCGTTACCACACCTCCCATCAGCGCTGGCAGGAATTCCTCCCAGAAGGTCATTTTCTTTCACCGTAGAGCCTACCGATCTTCTCGAAGAACTTCTTCGTCGCATCGTGCTTGGGGTTGAAAACCACCTCCTTGGGCGGGCCTTTCTCAAGTATGACTCCATCATACATGAACATTATCTCATCAGCAACCTCCAGCGCGAAGCCTATTTCATGAGTGACGACAAGCCCCGTAACTCCCTTCCTAGCGAGCTCCTTCATCACCTGCAGCACCTCTCCAACGAGCTGAGGGTCAAGAGCTGATGTGGGCTCATCGTACAGGATTATAACCGGGTTCATTGCGAGGGCCCTAGCTATAGCTACCCTCTGCTTCTGCCCTCCAGACAACTGTGCTGGGTACTTATGCCAGAGGTCCTCGGTTATGTGTACTGTGAGGAGCGCCTCCTTAGCACGCTTGAGGGCTTCCACCTTCGGGAGTTTCTTGACCTTCGTCAGCCCTATTATGACGTTGTCCAGCGCAGTCAGGTGATGGAAGAGGTTGAACTCTTGGAACACGAACCCTATCTTCTGCCTAATCTTATTGATGTTTACTGAAGGGTTAGTGAGCTCCACGTCTTCAAGCCACACCTTACCCTTGTCAGGCATTGTCAGCAGGTTCAGGCACCTGAGGAGCGTGCTCTTACCTGCTCCGCTGGGGCCAGCTATTACCTTAGTCTCGCCCCTCTTGA
>JAGGUC010000127.1 GCA_021158735.1 Desulfurococcales archaeon
ACTGACGGTAACATCATCCCACTCCATGATTATTACAGAATTAATAAAGACTTTATTAACTTAATAGTCCACTAACTCGAGGATGATGAAGCCGCTCCAAAAAGACCTAATGAAGAGCTCGCGACGATCTGACCTAATAAGTAATATCTACTAAGGGCTTAAGTAGGGGGTATTGCTTCCAGGAATTTGAACTGCTATATCACTATTATTATAAAGTATTGCTAGCATATACGTTTGTTTAGTAATGACCCTATAAGTACCCAGAAAATGTAATGTCAGTAAAGTGTGTACAACCTTAAGAATATTAAATGATAGCTAATTACTTCTTAAGCCTTAGTTTAGAAAGAGCTTTCTTGAGTGTTCCCGATATACCTAAAGGAATTACAAGTACTCGAACACCATTAACCTCCTTGACGTACCCTAAAGCAGTAATTAGTTTTGTTCTGTAAGGTGCTTTAAAGCGCATTACTCCCTTCATGTCTCGATCACTAAAGTAAACAAGTGCGATCCCTGACCTTGATAGTGCTAATGAGCCGAATAATTCTCTGAAAGACTTCTTTATAGCGTTCTCTACTTCAGACCCTTTAAGCGAAAACCACTGATTTACTTCATTGCCGTAGACCAGTACTTCAAATATGAGGTAACGCTTCCTAATTCTTTTAGACCTCTTTTCCTCAACTGCCTTTAGAAACCTTCTGACAGCCTTACTATTGATAGCTACGGCAAACATCCTTAAACGATCTGCTATGCTCAAGTACTTAATAAGCAGGAATATTGAGAGTAAAATAGCTACTAGTGAAAGAACCAGACATGTTAAAACTATAGTAATTAATGAAGTACTACCTACCACCATGCCTCAGACCTCTAATCACCTTAGCTGGAGTTGATGTTACGGCCTTTAGTGCATTAACTTCGTCCACACCTAACTCAATTAGCGTGCTAGTAATTACTTTAGGGTGAAGTAGCTCTAAGTAGGTACTTGCACCACTGCATGCTATTAACCGTAATCTACCTGACTCAACGGCACTTACTAAGTAATCAAGTCCTTTAAGATTCCTGCCCTCGTTCACGACCTTATACACATCCCTAATGGCTAACTCAATAGGAAGCCCCAGTGTTATTAAGCGTTCCACATGTTTTGGTGTGAGAACACTGAATGCCTTAGAACTCAAGCATACTAAAGCCACTATACTTCTTAACTTAGGGTATGACTTAAGGTCGTTCGGCGAACTGACTAAGTAAACCTTAAGTACGTGATGCTTAGTTCTTAGTAGATCATTAATATTGTTTGAGGTCTTTCTCGGAATGAATAATATACCATTGTGTGCAATAGACCTGCTTAGACCTTCAACGCATATAACCCGGTAACCCAATCTCCTAGCAATTAAAGCTACCTTATCCAGCTCGCCTGGATTACCAAATCTTGTGTCTATGTATACTGGTATCTCAACACACCCTAATTAAGTCACTTAGGAAACTACGCATTTCATCCACTGACGTTACCCACTCAATCGTTGTAGCTAACTTAATGACGTCACCTGAATCCAGTAGCCTTATTGACCCTCTGTAGGCATCTTGCTTACTCAGCCTTAAGTACAGGTGTGACGGCGGCCCCACCCTAGTATCTAAAGTAGCGATAAGTATATTCCTCTCTACTTCACTCAAACCGCAGAGCACGTACTTTAGAGTTTCTAGAGCTTCATTCCTCCTTAATTTTAAGGTAAGTATCTTGATTTCATTACCGTGATGTCCTTTCGTAACTACCTCACTTAATTCGACCCTACCCCTCAAATGCTCTGGTAAAATATTCGTAACTGCCTTCCTTACTTTTCCTACATCTTCAGTTGCATGCGAGAAAACTTTTAATGTCATGTGCAGAACCTTGACCTGCCTCATGGCTATTACTTCTCTATGCCTAATTCCTCGGCTAGATCCCTAGGAACGATCAGCCTCGCACCTCTTGATGCCTCATGCCTCTTCCTTAACCTTCTCTCCTTAGCCTTCTTTTTCCACTTCCACTTGTGGGTTCCTCTCAAGCCCCTGCTCTTTAATAGTCCCCTCATCCTCCGTCCCGCAAGTGTCTTCCCTCTAAATACTCTTCTCTTCTGACTTGGTTGGGTAATCCAATTAATATCCTTGTCTACTTGTACTGCTGGATGATGCGGATCAACAAGCACTACCTCAAAGTATTTATACATACCGTCCTCACCCACGTAATAACTTCCTAAGACTTCCAGGTTAGGATACTTCCTAGCAGCCCTTTCCTCAGCAATCAACTGAAGAGACTTAGCTGGAGCATAACCGTAGACACCCATCCTCTTAGGTCTCCTACCAGACCTTGGTCTTTGCTTCCTCATACCTCCCTTCCTGACTCTGACTCTAACAATGATAAAGCCCTGCCTAGCTTCGTACCCTATGGACCTTGCACGGTCCAGCCTAGTTGGCTTTTCAACCCTAACTACTGCTGGTTGCTTTCTCCACTCAATGAGCCTCTCCCTTATTAACTCCTTCATCTCACCCTCGTAAGGGTTCTTCCACAGCTCCGCTATGTAGTGGTACATCGACTTCGTCATTTCACTTGTCACCTCTGCTTCTAAAGAAATTGATTAGCAGGGTTAAAAAGCAGTTCTGTTATTTTATGAGTTGAGGTGAAGTGAACGCCTCCCACAGTACCCGTTGTTGGAGTGATCGGCAAAACTAACGTAGGTAAATCGACTTTCTTCCAAGCAGCAACACTAATACCTGTTAAGGTAGAGAATAGGCCGTTCGTAACCATAGAGCCTAACATAGGTATAGCCTACGTTAGAAAGACGTGTGCCCATGTATTACTAGGATTGCCTAGATGTAACCCGAAAAACTCATTCTGCATTAATGGTGTAAGATTCATACCAATAAAACTAATGGATGTCGCAGGTTTGGTCAGAGGAGCCCATAAGGGAAGGGGACTAGGTAATAAGTTCATGGATGACTTAAGACAGGCTGATGTCCTTCTACACGTAGTTGACATGTCTGGCTCTACAGATGAGGACGGCAACCCAGTTAAGCCGGGAACACATGACCCTCTCGAAGACATAGAAACCATAGAATTCGAAGTCAATGAGTGGTTTTATAGTATAATATCCAGGGACTGGATTAGATTTTCTCGGTCCCTGGACACCATACCATGGGATAAAGTAGTTGACAGTATCTCGAAAAGGGTCTCAGGTCTATCTATAAAAAGAGAACATGTTGTTATGGCCTTAAAGGAGGCTAAGTTGGAAGGAACAAAACCTGGGTCATGGCGTGAAGAAGAGCTTAAGCTCTTCACCAGGATATTACGGGAAATTTCGAAGCCAATAATAATTATTGCTAACAAAATGGATATCCCCATAGCTGAGGATAACCTAAGGAGAGCAATTAAGAAATTTAGGGACGGGAGGGTCATAGTACCTACAAGTGCTGTTTTTGAATTAGCTCTAAGAAAAGCCGCTAAACTAGGACTAATTAAGTACTCACCCGGCGACACTTCATTCAGTATTACGGACACTAGCAAATTAAATCAAAAACAATTAACAGCACTAGAAATGATATCTAGGTTCATGAATAAATACGGAGGAACGGGGGTTCAGCAAGCTCTAAACAAGACTATCTTTGATGTACTGAACATGATAGTAGTTTACCCTGTAGAAAATATAAACAAGTTTACTG
>JAGGUC010000063.1 GCA_021158735.1 Desulfurococcales archaeon
CGGACCACGGGGGTTCTTGCCGTGTGAGTTTCGGACCCAAGCCCCGCATTCTCCCAAGCTAAACTACGGCCCCTACCGCCAGAGAATCATTATTTAGGGGGTAATTATTTTTACTTCTCTTTAGTTGTAGTTTATTAATTGATGTCATCAGGTATTAACTGTTACTTCTTATTAACCTAGTTGACTTCTTGATTATGTAGGGGAAGTATTAGTGGAGATTAGTAATGTGCTTAAGGAGTTCATTAAGACCCTGCAGGCCCCGTTTGTGGGGCGTGAGGAGGAGTGCAGGGTAGTGCTCCTTACTTTACTTTCGAGAGAGCATACGGTATTTATTGGTGAGCCAGGGTGCTTAACTGGAGATGCCGTAGTTAGTAGTGAGGATGGGAGGTTATTTTATATCGAAGATATAGCGAGGAACTTAGTGCCTGGCGTATATATTGCGGATTTCCCTGTATTTCCTCCTGGAAGAGCTACAGAGCTACACATCTATGATGTTTGGGAGACTGTAGAGGTTACCACGAAGAGGGGATTTTCAGTTAGAGTAACCCCTAATCATCCGCTAATGTCAGATAAGGGCTGGGTAGAGGCAAGAAATCTTAAGGTGGGGGATAAGCTGTTAATTTTCACGAAAATTCCATCACCAAAAGAGTACGTCAGCATACCTAATGACGAAATAATGCCTTCACGTAAGCCTTATCGAAACTTAGGATGGTCAAAAATAAAAACCAGGATTAAGTTGAAATATCCTAAAATCCTAGATGAATCGCTAGCAGAACTCCTGGGAGCATTCGTAGCTGAAGGCTTCTTCGGACATGGCTACATAGGTTTCGGCATAGGAATAAATGAAAAAGACTTTCAGGAACGAATACTAAAGCTAATGAAGGATGTATTCGGCATCGAAAAAGTGAGGATAACATACAGAAGATCGAAGAAGACAAGAACTAAAAACATAGCTGTACTTCGATTTAATTCGACATACCTAGTAGGACTGTTTAGGTGGCTGGACCACGCACACGATGGTGATAAACGCGTACCTAGGTGGATACTCGCATCACCTAAGAGCGTATCCGCAGCATTCCTCAGAGGGTTATTTGAAGGAGACGCACACATCAACATCAATACATCACATAAAACATATAACATCGGCCTTAAGAGCAAAAGCCTGAAACTTCTCCAAGGAGTACAGATCCTTCTTCTACGGCACGGCATACTTTCAAGAATATACAGAACAGAATACTTTGATAGACGCTACAATAAAACATACGCAAGCTACATCTTAAGAATTTCAGGGTATGACAACCTTAAGAAATTCTATGATGAAGTAGGATTTATTTCGCAGGAGAAAAGAAGGAAGTTAGAACAGTGCTTGACAATTCTTTCAAGAAGCAGAGCAGTAAAGAAGAGAAGGTCAGAAGTCAGTAATATACTATATGATGCAGTTAGCGACATAAAATACATTCACGAGTGGGTTAGGGTATATGATTTTCACGTACCTGAAACACACTCATTCTTCTCTAATGGTCTTCTTTCCCATAATACGGCTAAGTCAGCTATTGTTAGGAGGGCTGCTGAGTTACTTAATGCTAAGTTCTTTAAGTACTTGTTGACTAGGTTTACTGAGCCTGCCGAGCTCTTCGGCCCGCTCGATATTAAGGCTCTTGAGGAGGGCAGGTATGTTAGGTTAACCGGCGGTAAGTTGCCTGAGGCTGAGATAGCTTTCTTAGATGAGATATTTAAGGCTAATTCAGCAATTCTGAATGCACTAAACACCCTCCTCCAGGAGAGGATCCTGTACGATGGCTACACAGAACTCTGCGTTCCACTCTGGTCTCTGTTCGGTGCAAGCAATGAAGTGCCTGACGAGCCTGAGGTAGAGGCATTCTACGATAGGTTCGTCGTCAGACACTTCGTTAAGCCTATTCCGGAGGACCTATGGAGGGACCTCCTCGGCAAGGCTTGGGAGATAGAGCGCATGCTCTACTTCAGAGGTGACTTAGGCGGGAGGAAGCTGCTTGATATGGGTGACTTAAGGAAGTACCATGAAGCTGTACTATCAGTTAACCTTGAGCCAGTCAAGACTAAATTAGTTAAGTTATTCGCGATCTTTGAGGGTAGGGGAATACACATAACTGACAGAAGAAAGAGTAAGGCACTAAAACTAATAGCAGCTAACGCAGTAATTGACGGCAGAGACCGTGCAGAAGAAACAGACCTCACCGTACTTAAGTACATCGTGCCGAGAGACTGGGACGAGCTCGACAAAGTCATAACGATACTTTCAGAAGAGTTGAAAACCCCATACCGCTACATCAGAGAGCTGGAGGAGATCAAGACCAACATCAAGGAAGTTATAAATTACATTAACTCACTCCAGGGCATAGAGTCCAAATTTATTGAAATGAGGTTTAGGCAGATACTTAGAGACCTAGACGTCACGAAAGAAAGAGTTCTCGGAATAATCCTAGAAGCTAATGACTCTAATGTAGAGAGAGTAGCTAATGATGTCCTAGACCTGATTAACACAGCTATAGACACCATAAGGAAGAGGCTAGGTTAAACATGCCCGGAGTTCTTAAGGGTGTCAAGTATGAAGACCCTGTCGTTAGGTATAGAGCCGAGAGGATAATAAGACTAGCTAGAAAATTAGGCGGGGAAGCGAAGTACGCGGACCTAAACCTATCAATAGATGTCTTCTATACCCTCTACCTACCAGTACCGATATTGGTGCCTAGAGAGGAAGTACCTATAGGTCAGGAAATGAACCACACAATTATTAAAAGCCTAATCGACAGTCCCGAAGTTAGGAAAGTTAAGGTGCACACGATAGCAGACAGCTTAACCTCCACACTAATATCGGCCTCACTCATCCACTACATCGGTGAGGAAATACAGAATGAAATGAGGTACGCTGGAGGAGGTGAAGGGGGAGGCGAGCTAAATGAGGAAGAAGTCATCA
>JAGGUC010000163.1 GCA_021158735.1 Desulfurococcales archaeon
CTATATCTCCTGTTAGGGAGGGATTCGTGGTTTACGTAGCTACCTCCGGAGGTTTTAGAATTAAGAAGGTTATGGGAAGTAAGTCAACCTACTATAGGGCGTGTTTTGGAGGTTTAGGTGGTAGGCTTCTGAAGCCAGGTGACAGGTTGAGGGTTGGTGAAGTAGATCTTAACAGTATATGGGACTTAATTGCTGGTAAAACCGCTCCAGATGAGGTCAGGGACAGGATACCTAAGCAGAACTCAGTAGTGGGTGTTAGGGTTACTAAAGGCGTGAACTATGACTTACTTAAGGAGGAATTCGAGAACTTCCTAAGTAATGTTTACACTGTGTCACCAGAGTCCGATAGGATGGGGTACAGGCTTGAGGGCTGGTGTTAGATAAGGCTAAGTCTCTGGGGAAATTAATAAGCATGGCCACTGACAGGGGGTACGTTCAGGTACCTCCCAGCGGCAAGCCGATAATACTGATGTCGGATGCACAAACAACTGGAGGGTATACAGTGTTGGCTCATGTAGTTCCCAGCGATGTTGATGTGGTAGCTCAGTGTGCTCCTGGAAGTAGGTTGAGGTTTATTGAAGTGAGTACTGAGGTAGCTGAGAAGATCTTCTTGGAGTACCTACTTATGTTAAGCCATGTGAAATTAATTGAGGAGGAGGTCTGGAGTGAGTTAATATAATTGCTTAGCTAGAACTCAGATGAGATTTATTAATGTACCTAATATTCGCTGGTAGCTAGAACCACCTATTAGGGCTCAAGCATACATAGTTGCTGGGTGATACGTGTGCGTGAAGGATTCGTCTTAGTTACTGGAGGTGATAGGAGTATTGGAAGAGCAGTTGTTCTTAAATTCGCTAGCCAAGGATACTACGTTATATTTAGTTATTACAGACGTGCTGATGAAGCTGACAGGACCTTAAAGCTCTTAAAAGAATCGGGTGGAGACGGCTTTTACGTTAGGATGGATGTAACTAGTGAGGAGAGTATTAAAGAGTGTTATGGGGTTGTCCGGAAGAGGATACCACACCTTAATGTACTAGTGAATAATGCTGGAGTAGTGTCTTTCAAGAGTATTGAGGAAACAACTCTTGACGAGTGGAGATGGGTTATAGATGTTAACTTAACCGGTACATTCCTAGTTACTAAGCACTTCCTACCTCTACTAAAGCAGGCTCCATGGGCGAGTATAGTTAATATTTCAAGCATAGCAGGACAGACAGGGAATGTCTTAGCCTCATCAACATACTGTGCTGCTAAGGCAGGAGTAATAGGCCTGACTAGGAGGCTAGCAGTGGAACTGGCACCCAAGGTCAGGGTAAATGCCGTCGCACCCAGTGTCATAGAGACGGATATGGCTAGAGAACTGATTAACACACCTGAGAAAAGAAAGAAAGTAGTTGAGCTACATCCACTTAAAGACATAGGCAAGCCAGAGGACGTAGCTGAACTCGTGTTCTTCCTTGCAACACCAGCGTCGAGATTTATTACAGGACAAGTCATAGGAGTGAATGGTGGGAGACTAACTTGCTGATTGCGGTGTAGGCATAATAGCGATCTAACTAATGAAGCAACTTTAAACTCGAGTCTTAGACCGGGGAATTATCGAATATGGACTCGATATAGTAAGCTCATGGACTCCAGCTATACCTCGGCATGTCACAGTTTTAAGTTAATCCACTCCTGTTTACTACTGTACATGTAATGTCTGTACTCTTCATTGCTCTCAGGTTTTCTTAATATGAATAACTTTTCATGAAATATTAATAGAAAGTCTCTTTCTGACAGCTTAGACCATTTTTCACGTGTTGTCTTCATCTTATGTTGTATTTTAATTACTTCCTCCTTCAGTATAAATCCAACATCGAGAAATACTTGTAGAGCGTAATGAGTTATTGGAATATAGTGTTTATGAGCTCTTGTGTCACCAATAAGTATTCCTAGATACCCACCTGGTTTCAGTACTCTGAAGGCTTCCTGAGCTATTTTCTTGAGCATTCTCAGGTATTCATCAAGAGATCTTGCAGCCGATAGATCTCCTGATAATTTGCTTTTGCTATAACGTATTATATTGTAGTAAGGCGGATGCGTAGCAATAAGGTCTATGCTATCATTACTTACTTTATCGAGATTCTGAGCATCCCCGTGGTATACCTTAACTTCAGCCCTTAGCACATCATCAATAGTCACTCCATCAATTACTTCGGGGCCTGGCTCCCCTAAGTACGTTATTAGGCTGCCTCTCCTGTAATTTCTTACGGATTTTTCTAGCCAGTAGAGTCTGTGCAGTGTTAGTATTACTGCGTTGTAGTTGATGTCTATGCCTACACAATTTCTGCCGAGGAGCTTGGCTTCAATACATGTGGTTCCGCTACCTACCATAGGGTCGAGGACTGTGTCACCTGGCTTAGTATACATCAGTATTAACGCACGGGCCATCTGAGGAGGCCAGTTTCCGCGGTAATCACCTCGGTGTGTGGCCCAGGAACCCCGCTTAGGGAAACTCCAGACTGTGGTTGTGACGTCAGTAAGCTCCTCAGGTGACGGATGGAGCCTCGTAGCTTTTATAGGCTCTAGCTTTATTACATTATCCTCCACGACTATCTCCTTGCTATTCTTAATGAAGTTAAGGTATTCGTCAAAAGTGACTTCTCTCATACTGCTTACGTGCGGCTTTCTATCTTGTGCACTATTCATAATTATACGCCTCCAAATCTGACTATTCTTCTTATGATGCTGAGGTCGCCGAATACTTCCAGGAGGGCATATACGGAGAGCGTGTACAAGGAACCTAAGTACTTAGGTGGGGGGTAATTAACGTCCTCCTGTAGGGCTATCCACTTCAACGTTAAAAGGAATTTCTTAACTTCCTTGATTAAACCTCTTGAAAGTCCTGTAAAGTACCCATTAATAATATTGGTAGTAGGTACTCTATCTCTGATTAGCCTAATTATTGCATCTATTAAATACTCACTTAAGGTAGGTGACCTACGTTTTAAGTCAAGAAACATTTTCCCAAGGTCGTCATGTGAGGGTATTTTTAAGTCCTTTAAAGTACTTCCCTGAAATACAGCGCGCCATACAAAGAAGTCAAAATCTGTTTTTTCGCCTGGAGTCTGAATGTATATTTTATAACCTCCTAGATCTTCAACTAGTATAACTCTGAAACTTCTATCTAGTATGTTGAAAGGGGGTTTACTTAGGACATCACGTACTCTGTCTCTGGGTGGTAGGCCTGGCAGAGATCTAGTGGCATCTATTATGCTGTTATTATTGATGGCACTCAATACCTGGTCAATGTATTTATTCATTACCTTCTGTATTCTGGACTTCCTAGCCACTTAAAACACCTCTATACCTTAAGAATAACTCGTCACCCTCCTAATCATCTTATTCGTTAACTAGCCATTATTCTTTATCTCATCATGAAATCCTCAAACTAATTGAAAACCTCATACACCTCTTTTAGCTCTAGTATTTGATTAATCAAATACTGTTGTCCTAATTAGTGGGCATGGATACCGAATATTGTGTGAACTACCTGCTCGCAGGGCAGGTCTTCAGGTGAAGAAGGTACTATAGCCGTGATGGCGGAAGGTAGCATTTTTCATAACACTAATTACTTGCTTGATGTAATGTCCGTTATGACCTATTTTTGATGTTGGTTTTTGCACATTTATCAAGTAGCTGTGAATTTGAATTAGCAGCTCATGATACCTACTGCACTCGTTACTAGTAGTTAAATAGTCACAAATCTATTGAAGTTATTACCTTCTTTACGAAATTCTTTACTAGCTCTACATCCTCAAGGTACACGAATTCATTCTTGCCGTGTACGTTATTTTCGTCTCTCATGGTTCCAAACTGTATAACTGGCATTTTATCGATGAGGAACACGCCGTCTGTTGCCCCTAATTCAGCCACGATCTTTACCTCCTTACCCATTACGTCCTCGAGGACCTTCTTGAATGACTCGATTATTTTCGTGTCCTTTGTATACCAGCCCTTAACTACATCCTTAACTTTAACATCTAGAGTTATATTATTCTTGAGAGTGAAATTCTCTAACTTCTCCTTGACCTCCATAGCTATAGCTTCAGAGTTTTCTTCAGGCATGGTCCTTATGTTTACGGTCATTACACACTCAGAGGGTATAACATTAGGTGCTACCCCGCCCTCAATCATTGTTACGTTGATTCTTCTAGGTATTCTCTTATAGTAAGTAGGGGACCGAAAGTTTGAAACAAGCTTTTCCTCATATTTCTTAGCTAGCTCATCTATGAATGAAATTATTTTTGCGGATCATGTATGGCGTTTTTCCTAGGAACGGATATGCAGAGTGTGCCTGCCTACCGAAGACCTTAATGATTAAGCTCACAACACCGCTGGCACCTACTGACAAACCATAGCACCCGCTATCCAAGACTACACAGACATTGCCTTCAAGCTTATTATAGAATGAGGTTCCCTCTCCTGATTCCTCGCCTCCTATTATGACTAGCACAGGATTAATCTTTATTGGTAAACCTTCTTCTAGAACCTCCTTAAATGCAGCAATAGCTGCAGCTATATTCGACTTACTATCAGCTGCACCCCTACCATAAAGCTTTCCGTCTTTTATAAATGGCTTAAATGGGTCGAAGTCCCAGTCCTCTCCTGCTGGAACTACATCGTAATGTGTTAGGAATATTATTTTTCTGCTTTTCTTGGGAGCTTTAGGTATTTTAATTATGACGTGAGGAATTCCTTTATCGTCAACCACACGCTTAGCGATCAAACTAGCTTTACGTGCCTCGTACACAAGTAAGTCAGCCACCTCCTCAAAATTCTTTCTAATAGTTGATGTAGTATCTACTGAAACTAACCTCATTAGTAGGTCTATCTCATATTCCACAGTTCCCACACCCCAGCTTAAGTATCAGTATTTAAATTCTGTTAATCTTCCGCATCTCTAATTCCCACTAAGAAGATTATCTAAGCGTTTTGCGAGTTCCTCAACTGGCACATACCTAATGTGAAAGCCAAAGTGCCTAGGGTTATATATCTTCAGTCCTCTCTCTGTCCTCCAAGCTTGTGCTAATTTAATACCTATAATAGTGACTCTACGGCCTCTTCTAAAATCATTTAGCCAGAAGTTAGATAGACCCTGACCCGTTACTGAATCAACCACACATATCAGGTCCGGGCACGTGACGAATGGTTCATCGTCAAACCACGATATTTGGTTCTCGTTCTTAAACCACACCTTGAACCTATGCCCCTTAAACTCGTTAACTCCTTCAAACCTTGACTCACCCCATATAAACCCCCATTTCTCTTCACGTATATAGGCCGTCACAACACCCTCGAAGAGCTTATACCCTCCCGTCACCTTAATTATAGCTTCAACAGTATCATCCCTTTCTCACGGGCTTCTCTTCAAGTAATTCGAGCCCTCTACTCAGCAAGTACTCCTTAACATCTTCCGCTACCTGCACTCAGCAGTAATTTCTAACTTAGACCACGATATTAATTCCTTCAATTTTGAATCTCGTAACTAACTCCTTGAGAAGCTCTTGCGGGCTGAACTCCTTACTCACTTTGAACACTACTCTAATACTCGGTCCCTCCTGCCTGAGGAGCTCATGAACCCGGCCCTCAGCAACTATAGTGCCTTTATTGATGATTATGGTGTAGTCTATAATGTCCTTAGCCTCAGCTAGTATGTGCGGATATCAGAACATTGACGCTGTAGTCCTTCCTTAAGTTCTTAATGAGTGCATATAGCTC
>JAGGUC010000032.1 GCA_021158735.1 Desulfurococcales archaeon
GAGGTCAGGAATCTCTTTATGTCAATCACACCTTTTAACATTCCCTTACTGTCTACTACATATATGTACCTTGAAGTATCGTACCCTTCGAATTCCGACCTGGTCACGAACTCCTCTACAGCTTCTCCCACCAATTTCTCCTCATAAAAAACAGGAATTCTTGAGGTCATGATGCCTCCTGCGGTCTCCGGCGGGTACTTAAGTAGAGGTCTTACCTCAGCGATCTTCCAAGCCGGTAGCTCTCTCAGCAGCGAGATCCTGAGCGAGGGTGGTAAAATACTTAGGAGATCAGCTAATTCATCAACTGGCAGCTCTATAGCTATCCTTGCCAGCCTCCTAACGCCCAGCACCTTTATTACGTCACTCAGTACTTGCTGGGGGAGTTTGGCTATTATCTCAACGTATACGCTGTCGGGTATCATGACGGCTAGCTTCCTCCTATCCTCACTGTCAAGTCTTTCCAGTATGTCAATAAAGTCTTGAGGCCTCAGAACTTCAAGAATCTTGATTTTTTTAACCCCACTCTCTAGCTCCTCTCTAATTTCATCTAGCATTTCATCCATATCTTTCTGAGCACTCATGTAGCTACCACCTACTAATTTACTTAATAAGGCAAGGTATTTTACTGTAATTGACGAACTTGAGTGATTAATTAAGCTAGCAAACCCCCTACCACATAAGCAGTAACCGAAACTACCGTAGCTACAGCCACCATGGAGATAATAGAAAATACAGTCCACTTGAAGCTCTTCGTCTCCTGATATATCACAGCAATCGTAGCCAAGCATGGTACATAGAGCATCAAGAACAACAATATGGCAATACCCTGTACTGGCGTTAAGTTGAGGGTGCTAAATACAGTCTCCTCACTAACACCCTGCATTACGGCTATTGCTGAGATGAGTCCCTCCTTAGCTATAAAGCCATTAATGAGTGCGAAGCCTATCCTCCATGATGTGTCATGGTCCAGACCATATAATACTGAGAGAGCTGGAGCTAGGATAGCGCCAGCTATTGCAGCATAGCTTTCTGAGGAATTTGCCGCAGGTCCGTTAGGCCCGTAGGAGAGTAAGAGCCATGTAATAACGCTTAGCGCAAATATTATTATGCCTGCTTTCTTAAGAAAGTGCTTTGCAGAATCCCAAGCAAGCCACCAAACCACTTTAATATTTGGCTTATGGAGTGGAGGAATTTCTATCAGCAGTTCAGGCGGTTCCCTAATCTTAAATATTACATACCTCAACGCCAGTGATGACAAGAAGAACACCACTATACTGACGACGTACGTCAAGACTACAGCTCCAGCCTGCTGAAGAGGTGACGTAAAAAATGCTGATACAGCGAATAATAGCACTATTAGCCTTGCCTGACACAGTATGTAAGGCAGAGATAGAACCATCTGCAGTCTCTCAGCTTCATCAACGGCTACCCTGGACCCCATGACACCGGGTACATTACATCCCATTGAAATAAACATCGGGTATGCAGCCTTACCTGAAAGGCCGAATTTAGAGAAGAAATTATGTAGTGCTAAAGCTATTCTAGGTCCCAGTCCGGAATCCTCTATGACCGCCATTATAGCTGATATCGTAAATATTAAGGGAAAGAATGAAAGCACTGCACCTACACCACCCACTACCCCGTCAGCTATTAGGCTTGCGAATAATTCAGAAACAGGTGTTAAAGCGTTTCTCACCAATCCTGCCACGTAGTCAAATAAGGCTGTTAGTAAACCACTCAGGCTGTAGGTCTCGATTGCTTGAGCTATGTGCGAAGCTCCTGCTAAATCAGCTATTACGTTCAACGGAAATCCTAAATTTATGATGAAGGCAGTAATAAACACTAGAAATATTATGATAGCACTTGCAACTGGACCAATTATTGGTATTTGAAACAACTTGTCTAAGTAGCTAATTCCCGCAGTTACACGGACTCTCACAATCACATCCCTGAGTAATGAGTCCGTGTACTCATACCTACTAGAAGCTATTACCTCCTCAGGTAATTTATTGAATATTCGCTTTATCTCCTCACGGTACTTCATTGCTTTATTAGCAATGTGTTCAGCCCCAGCAGCCCGCACTAACTTACCGATGTCTTCATCGCCTTCAAGTAGTCTGAGAGCAAGCCAGCGCTTAGGGTAGCTGGAGAGTCCCTTGCATGTGGCGATGTCAGATTCTAATTCATTAATGTATGATTCAATTCCGTCATACTTGATCCTAACAACATCCCTCCTACCTCTTCTACCTTCAGCAACATCTATTAATGCATCTAATAGCTCCCTTAGCCCAGTCCCCTTGATAGCTGATACTGAAACCACTGGCACACCTAACTTAGCTTCAAGCTTATCTACGTGAATGTGTATTCCTTGACTGTGAGCTAGATCCGACTTTGTTAACGCAATAACAACCTTCGGTATCAGCTCAAGTACCTGAACCGCTAAGTATATAGTCCTCTCAGGAGCTGTTGAATCAATTAAAACAAGTACAGCATTTGCGTTACCAGAAAGCAGATACCTCCTCGCAATCTTCTCATCAAGTGTTAACGCACTCAGCCCATAAATACCGGGAAGATCGACGAAACACACTTTTCTGTCCCTAATCTCCCTAGTACCAACTTTCTTCTCGACCGTAGTTCCAGACCAGTTACTCACCCTAACTCTCTCGCCAGTCAGAACATTAAATAATGTTGATTTACCTACATTAGGCTGGCCAGCCACAGCAACAACCAGGTCACAGCCAGAAGTACCAGCTTCTTCCCTGGACGCCACTACAGCAGCACCTCCATCAATAAAATTTAGACATATCTAAATTATATACTTTTGAGCAATTGCAAACAGTAGAATGAACCCACGATTTAAATTACTAGATCCTTACAGCGAAAGTTAGACATCTCTAAATATGATGGGTTCTAAGCAGCATCCATACCACATTATTAACTACTAGCTGATTAAAGTAAAATTAATGCATGGACTGAGGGCCTCCAGAGCTAGGGGATTCTTCACATATCCGACGATGCGGGCTCCCAACGGCTCTTCATCGGGCTGGGAATAGTACTCTTAGTATTTCCGTGTAGAATTAGGGTTAGTTAAAATATATTCCCATATTTTACTCCTCAGCTACATAAGGCAAATTTCAGCATGTACCTGCCTAGATGTTAATTCAAACATTCTAATGTACAGACTTCTTCTATGTTTCCTAGTAAATTAATGAATTACTTAGTAATCAGCAGTTGTCAACGGCAATATCTCAAAGAACTCTTGGAAGAAATGCAAAAATGAAAATAATTCCAGTACATAAAGTAAGAATACGGGAGAAAAAGCTACTTTTGAGTGTAAATTAATTCACAGAGTATCAATGCTGGTGTGTTAGATCCACTTCTTTTTCTTGAAGTATAGGAGCATGATTGCACCTATTATTGCCATCACTGTCAGTGTCAGTAGGTATCCGTAGGGGTGGTTAAGTTCTGGCATATTCCAGGGGCTAGCTTTAGTATTGAAGTTCATGCCGTATATGCCTGTGATGAATGTCAGTGGTATGAATATGGTGCCGATTATAGTGAGGAATTTCATGATTTCATTGAGTCTGTTGCTTATACTTGTGAGGTACATGTTTAGCAGATCAGCTATCCTCTCTCTACATGACTCAGCGATGTCTACTACCTCAAGAACATTGTCGTAGAGGTCCTGCATGTACTTGTAGAGATCCTCGCTAGTACTCAAGTACTCACTCCCTAAGATCCCCCTTACAACCTCTCTCAACCGCCAAGAAGACCTTCTGAGGTAGGTCAGTTTTCTCTTAATTAATTGGACCCTCCTTAAGTGGTATTGCTTTGGCTCCGTTATCACACCATCTTCTAGTCCTTCTATCCACTCGCTAATTAACTCTATAACAGAGAAGTACGAGTTAATTACTTCATCTAAAACTAGGTAGAGTAGGTAGAGTGCATTAGTGGGTTCTTCACGCACTCTATCAATGACCTGAGTAGTCGGGTCTGCATTACCACTAGCTATGGTTACTATGTAGTCTCTACCTATGATAATATGTACTGGGTGAAAACCAATGCTGGTTACACCTTTGCCATACTTAACATATTCTAATGTGACAAACATTAAATTCCGGTACTTTCTTAACCTGACACTGGTTGTTTTTGCAGGCAGTTTCTGAGTTATTGCTCTAGCAATGGATCTAGGCAATTTCAGGGTCTTCGCTAACTCAATAATCATATTTTCTGGTGGGTCACGAATACGTAGCCAGAAAGGCTTGTACTTCGTTTTTAATTCTTCCAGCTCATTAATACTGCTTAAAGTCCTCTGTAAGGATGGCTCGTCTAACTTAATTAGTAGTAGCTCACCCAAACTATACTGCGTCTGCGTATGAATACCTTCCTCACCCATGGCTATCAAAGTATATGTTTGCCAGCGGTACTAATTACGTTATTAGATACAAAAGAAAAAATTGCTTACACTTCATGTTGCAGTCGGGTGTAGCCTACTGACTTGCTAGTGATTTAGCTTTTCTGATAACTACCTTCTTCAATATATTTACAGGTAAGACCCCCTCCTCTAGAAGGAGCTTGTGGAATAAACTATGCGAGTACTTAGAGCCAAGTATTTTCTTGACCTCTTCTCTTAGGGACTTAATTGCCCTCTTCCCATAATTATACATGAGCTGATACGTTGGGTTTAGGGTGTACCGGAGTACCTCACCTTTAGCTCCCTCTTCTGGCAGATAAGCATCTATCATTAATTTCTTAACACCTTCTTCGTAACTCAGTCCCTCAGTATGTAATTCTACATCTAAATACACTCTAACGGCCCTCCACAGGGCGTCATGCCAAACCTTTAATTTATATTGTGGTGACTTCTCAATACCCTCTTCAAGCATTAACTCCTCACAGTAGTGTGCCCAACCCTCAACGAAGTCTGGCGCATTTATCAGTGCCCTCCTAGGGTGTGCTCCTACCTTAGCTATCACTAGCTGTGTATGATGTCCTGGGTAGGCCTCATGAACTATAGTGTTAACTGCGTCATAGATGTTGTGATGCGATAGCATTTCTTCGTTTACTGGCTGAGTAACGTAGTATATGCCTGTTAGTGATGGCCCGAACAGCTCTGGGTTCTGATAGGCAGCGAACGGTATTATAGGCCTCATGAATTCAGGAGTATTAATCAGCTTTACTCTTTCTCCTTCCGGAAGCTCAACTATTTTATTTTGTTTAATAAATACCCTTACTCTCCCTATTAACTCATTATACTTCGTCATGAACTCCTCAATACTTGCTATACGAGCTTCCTTAAGCTTCAACAAACCCTCCTCAACCCCACTTACACCCATTTCCTTAGCGGCCTCCTGCATTAGAGCGCGGTACTTACTTGCTTCTTCGTACCCGACCTTCTTTAGTTTATCCGGGGACTCACCGATAAATTGTAACTTCAGCAACTTCTTGAATAATTCCTTACCTAAGGGCTTAAAACCTGAGTTCGCCCTGCTTAGTAAGTTTCTTATGTCTTCAGTAGCCCTACCTATTCTCTCCTCAGCCTTTTCTGCGGCTGTTACTAGTTCGCTACTTCCCCAATTCTTCCCCAAAGACTTAACAGTTTCCATAAGGGAAATGAGGCCTTGCGCCACTATCAAGCTATATTGAAGCCAGAGTGCGTAGGGCTCGTCAACAGCTCTCACTGATGCGCCTAAGTACTTATCGATCTGTGTTAGTCTTGAAGTTATAGCTATTACCTTATGCTCTTGGGGAAGCCAATCATTAATGATTATGGGAAATATAGCTGAGCCGACCACATCGACACCCGCTGGGTACATTCTCCATGTAGGCCAGTCCTCTAGCGTTACTTTCATTATTTTAGTTGATTCAGTAATACTGGAAAGTCAATGACCCTCTCACCGGTCAATCCTGAAGCATCAATACTCTCAAACTTCCTTATGAACTCCTTAATTAAGCTCAGCCACCTCAAAACAGATTCCCTACTCAACTCAGGTACTAAGACATCATACTGATGTAGACCTAGGAAGGTCCCCATTAGCGGGTAGGCCTTAAGAGTTTCACGAACTAATTCTTCTATCAATTCATCGAAGAGTTCATCGGCATAGGACACCACTTTATAATACACCATAATCATAGTGAGCTTAGTTAAATAAGATTTCATTGTAGGTGGCAGGTTCGAGAGCAGTAAGCATGGAGGTAGTGGAGGCCATACTGTTGAACATCATACTAGAGTGCACATGGAATACTACGAGAAGTTAAGTTAGAGAGCTTGCACACAGAAATAACATCCTACTCGGTGCGATCACATAAATAATGAGCAGGGAGATCAGCGTTACCAGTAGTTACTACCTCAATGTAGGGGCTGGTCGACAGGTTATTTGCGATTTACGTTAACTGGTTGAAGAAGAAGGAACTGCTCTGAACCGGTAACATAGTTATTTTTTGATTCTTGATGCAGCCTCTCTTGTCATCTTCTCCACCTGCTCTATAGTCTCTTCAATATCTTCTCGGGCGCACCAGCCCTCGTAGAAACACACATGCATGCTCTGCCCAGCGTAGAAGGCGTTGCTAACCCATCTACCCAGTTCCTTCGACATTATGCGTTTATATTCCCACAGCTCTCCATGACTGCTCAGCCTCTTTCCCTCCTTCC
>JAGGUC010000135.1 GCA_021158735.1 Desulfurococcales archaeon
GCACTCGAACCAATCTTTAATTACTTTCGGCTCGGAATAATTATGGTGTTTCGATGTTTATCGTTGAGCTTAATGCTAGAAAAACAAAGACTATCACGTTAAGAGTAAGTAGGGACTTAAGTGAAATTCTAGAGAGAGCTACGAAGGAGTTAGGGTATCAGTCCAAGAGCGATTATATTAGGGAAGCGGTTGAGGAACTCTTGATTACTTATCTGAGGGCACACCGTGATGAATTAGTTACTGAAATGAATGAGTCAGGTAGTGATGAGTTAATAAAGGTTCCATCAACTATAGTTTACGTGTGATTTTTCTGTGTCTGTAGCTCTTACTTCTTCCCTAGCTTAATAACACTACCTAATAACGCATGTACTCAAGTTTTCTGCTAAGTTTACCTAGATAATATTATTTAACTGCGATTATTAGATATTCTGCTGGTAAAGTAGATGAGTAAGCCATTCAGTTATTTAAATGAGATTTCAGATGACTGCGAAGTACTAGCTAAAGATAAAAAGAAGTTATCTAAGCTTATTACAAAACTAGAAAGTGACCCTGACTCCGTATCCGATGTTCTGGATTCCATATGGGTGCTTGAGCCAAAAGCACATGTAGTTGGTGTTACAGGCTCTGCAGGAGTTGGAAAGTCGACACTTATAGCGGGTCTAGCCAAGGCTATGAGTGGCAGGGGTTACCGCGTGGCTGTACTTGCTATTGACCCTTCGTCGCCGTTAAGTGGTGGAGCAGTGTTGGGAGATAGAGTCAGGATGGGTGGGCTGACTTCCGAGAATGTCTTTGTGCGTAGTATGGGCACAAGTACTGAGGAAGCTCTTCCTTGGAAGGCTCTGCTAGTTATTGAACTGCTAGAGGGTGCTGGATATGATTACATAATAGTCGAAACACCTGGTGCTGGTCAGTACAGTGTAAACATAATGCGGGCTGTTGACACAGTAGTAGTTACGTTAATGCCTGGTGCGGGTGACGAGATCCAAGCTATTAAGGCAGGCCTCATGGAGATAGGGGATATATACGTAGTGAACAAGGCGGATAAACCAGAGGCTGAAATAACATATAATCAAGTGCTTTTCGCAGTAAGAGACCTGAATAGAGATGGTTGGAAACCTGAAGTAGTTAAAGTGTCAGCACTATATAGGACAGGAATGAATGAGTTAGTCAATACCCTATACAGGAGGAACGAATTCATAAGAAAGAGCAGGCTACAGTCCATTAAGAGGAGAGAGCGAAGGAAGTTAGAACTGGAGCTTCTTCTAGACCTAAGATTAAAGGAGGTTATTAAAGAAGTGCTAGAATCAGGCAGGAACTCCGAGCTAAGATTACTATATGAGAAAGCCCTAGCAGGTAAATTAAGTACCGTATCGGTCGCAAAGAAAATCACTAGTAGGCTTGCTGAATTACTTAAAATATTATAAGCCCTTAAATAATGATTCTCTTGCGGTAGGGGCCGTAGTTTAGCTTGGGAGAATGCGGGGTTCGGGTCCACTCTCACACGGCGGAAGTCCCCGTGGTCCGGGGTTCAAATCCCCGCGGCCCCACCAAAAATACTTTCATTTACGCCTAAATTGCATAGGTGAAATAGTATTACTTTCACTCATGACCCTCACTATGTAACGTTGTTACAGATCAGCTTAAGTATAGACTTGAGCAGAGCCTTTAAGTGGTGAAATTATGCGTGTTGTGACATTCAAGATTAGGGATGAGGAACTTGAGGAATTAGATCGATTCGCAGCACGGTCAGGGCTCACCAGATCTGATGTCATAAGGAAAGCGATTAAGGAGTACATAGGAGGGAATGCCAGACTACCGCCAATAAGGTACAGGATAAGGAAAATAGTACTCACGTAATGTCATTACATACACGTTTTAACTTAAAATAATGGTCCGACGGGGATTCTGAAATCATCTAATGAATCATCAGCGACAGCTTTCTTCATCCCCGAGCCATACTGGTACTAAGAAAATTAACTTATTTGAAGCTATTGCAGAGAACTGCCTTAGCGGAGAAAAATGTTAGTTACTTTGTTCACTATGTTATCGATATTGTATATTTCTGCTACTTTCTTGCCTTGCTGAGGAGTTCCTCGACACCTTCTTTTAATCTGCTAATACCTTCCTCGATAGCCTCAAAGCTTGTAGCGAAGCTGAGTCTTATAAACTCCTTACCTGCCTTATCTGGGAATGCAGTACCTGGGAGTGTGACTACGTACTTGTTGTACAATATCTGCTCAACGAATTCCTCGACACTTAAGCCTGTTTCCTCAAGGACCTTCCTAATGCGTGGGAATACATAGAAGGCTCCTTTACTAGCCCAAACCTCAAATCCTGGGACCTCTCTTAGCTTACTAACTATCAAGTTCCTCCTCTTCTCAAAGATTTTAATCATTTCCTTAACAGGACCCCAGTCACCTTTCATCGCAGTTACAGCAGCCTTCTGCGTGAACGAGACTGTACACGACCATATGTTAACAGCCAGCCTGGTAAGTTTCTCAGCAACTTCCCTCCTAATTACTAAGTAGCCGAGCCTCCACCCCGTCATAGAGAATGTCTTAGAGAAGCCATTAACGTAGAGGGCATAGTCACGCCAGTCTGAATAAGATATGAATGACTTAAATGGTGAGTTATCGTACACGAAGTTGTCATATATTTCATCTACAAGAACAGGTATCTTATGTTCCCTGGCAATCTCCATGATTTCATCAATCTGTTTCGGCGAGAAGAGAGCACCTGTGGGATTCTGCGGATTATTAATTACTATTAGCTTCGTCCTAGGCGATATCGACTTCCTAATTAAGTCTATATCCAGTGCAAAGCCGCCATCTGCTCCAAGCCACTTAAGTGGAACGAACACTGGCTTAGCTCCAATGAATTTAGTGACTTCAGGGTACGCAGGATATGATGGCTCAGGAATAACTACTTCATCCCCTGGACTTACGTATGCTGATACTGCCAAGAAGATAGCTCCCTTACCGCCTGGCGTTACTATTACCTCATTAGGCTTCACATCAGCATCGTACCTGCTGTTTAAGTAGTCAGCTATTGCCTCCCTTAGCTCAGGAATTCCTGCGGTTTCTGTATACCCAGTGAATTTATCGTCGAGTGCTTTTTTGGCAGCATCAATTATATGATCGAATGTTGGTATGTCAGGCTGGCCCACACCAAAGCTAATTATCTTAGCACCCTTACGTGCAAGCTCCCTAGCCTTAGCAATATACACGAATGCCTGCTCTCCGAGTAGGCTAGGTATAATTGACTTATAATTCAGTGTTGGAGATGACATATAGGGTGTCCACCTATAGAAACTATCAATAATTAATAAAAATATTTTTGATGTGTATTAGACATTAAACCACGTTAAGCTACTTAAATCCTGGAGGCCTTACCTTAACTACATCCTTATTAACTAAAGTAGGTGGTGTACTCCCCTCCGCTAATGCTATTAAATTGTCCGCTACCAGCATAGCCATAGCAAGCCTAGTTTCGTAAGTAGCCGACCCGATATGGGGAGCTAGGACGACATTATTAAATGCTGTTATTGGGTGATTCGGAGGCAGGGGTTCTGATTCATGTACGTCGAGTCCAGCACCTGCCAGCCAGCCCTCTCTCAGAGCCTTAATTAAGGCATTAGTATCTACTACAGCACCCCTAGAAGTATTCACTAGGATCGCACCCTGCTTCATCTTCTTCAATCTCTCTTCATTAATTAAGTGATAAGTTTCCTTAGTTAAAGGTACGTGAAGGGTCACGATATCGCTCTCTCTAAGCAACGTATCTAAGTCGACATACTTCGCACCGAGTTCTTTCTCTAGTTCCTCAGGGAGTCTAACCACATCATAATATAGGATTTTCATGTCGAACCCCTTAGCTATCTTAGCCACCCTCCTACCTATTCTACCCATACCCACAATACCTAGAGTTTTACCTGTTACCTGAGTACCCAGCATCATTTTGGGATGCCAGCCTGTCTTAGTTCTCCACCACTCACCCCACCTTACATAGACATCAGCTTCAACCACTCTTCTAGCAGTTGCCAGTATTAGTGTCCACGCCAGCTCTGCTGTAGCCTCGGTCAGAACTCCGGGAGTATTAGTCACGTAGATACCTAATTTGGTAGCGCACTCAACGTCAATATTGTCATACCCGACAGCATACTGTGCTATTATCCTTAAGTTCTTAGCTTCCTCAAATAGCTTACAGTCCATTTTGTCGGTTAGGAGTGTTGCGGCAGCATCTACCACCTTCAGCTTACTTCTGAGAACTTCATAAGGAGGAGGGGTGTAACGGTCCCAAATTTCAACATCATAGTACTTCTTAATTCTCTCGATAGCTTCGTCGAATAATTCTCTAGTTATAAATACTTTAGGCTTAGAGCAGGTCACAGAGAGCACCCTAAATAAATAATGGAGGAGGTTTAAAATTCTATGCTTCTAGGTACCTTCTAATGTAGGTGTTACGAGCTACTTCTCAAGAATGAATCTAGGAACCTCAATCTCTTAGCTGGATCTGGGTGAGATGAAAATAGCTCCAGTGGCAGCAACTTCTTAGCCGACTTAATGTATTCTACCACCCTGTCAATGTCTGCCGACACTAACGCACTAATCCCTAATTCAGGGTCATTTATCAGTAGCGCCCTAAACTTTCCCAGCGCTTTAATCTCTGCTTTATTAAACCGTAGTTGCCTGCTTAGGACTAAGATCCTAGCTAGAGCTCTCTGAAGCTTCTTAGCACCTCGTGGAACCGTGAGTGCAGCGTGTGAGTCAGCATAGTACTCTCTCAGCCTACTTAAGTAAAGTATGAATAAGTTAAATACAAAGCTGAAAGCTAACAACCCTACACCGATCAGCGGTATTATCGCTGATTCATTCCTCCTACTGCTACCCCTGAACATCCCGAAGAGCATTAATGTCCTACCAAGCCAGAACAGGAGTGCAGGGAGAACACTTACAATCATCATTACCTCTACATCTTTATGCTTTATGTGGCCAACTTCGTGCGCGATAACTGCCTCGATCTCGTCCTTAGGGAAGTTAAGTAGCATGCCTTTAGTGACAGCGACTCTGTAACCTGAGAATATGTTTCCATAGGCGAATGCGTTGGGAACGCTGACTTCAGCAACCATTGCTTTAGGTGTTTTGCTTAAGCCTGAATCCACAGCGATTTTTCTAATTACCTCTTTAAGCCAGGCAAAATCTTCACTGGCTGGTCTCACCTTGTAGGCTGCTTCAATAATTTTAGGTGCTAGAATCCACTGAGTAGTGTGTATTACTAAAACAAAAATTAGTGAACCAAGTATCAGAATACTCAAGTTTTCAGTGGGTGCTACTATAGAAAATATTGCAACACATACTAATGTTGCGAGACCTATTATGGCCGCGGTCACACCAGTCATAGCGAACTTTAGTTTGCTGTACGTCAGCAAGTACCGTACCCCCTCAATAAGGCGGAATGAAAGCTTAAATTTCTATGGCTCTCAAAATAGAAAAGAAGTGATTTGGGGTCAGTAAGGGAAGGCAGAGGATAGGGCTCTTCTTACATCTACTGGCAGTTCCTCATAAACTATTTTACTGTCCTTCACATCCTTAAACGCGTCTAGCTCAAGTAAGTCCCAAGTCTCCTTTTCACCTTCTTCTTTCAGGTAGGTACCACTCAGTGTTTGATGAACTACGAGAAAAGACTTGCCTTCAGGCGTTCTGAGTATCTCAAGCACTAGGGACTTGCCGCCTTTTTCAACAAAGTAAACAGCCTCTCTAATGGCTTTCAACATTATCCACACCCTAATGGTAAGATGAAAACATACCCTTAATAAATGTATGCTGTCTCTCCCATGAATTTTAAATTAACTTCCTCCAAATATGTTGTCTAAGGTCTTGCTGGGAATATTAAACACAACCTTAGCTACCTTTACCACGTAGTCATCGGATGGTGTTGATTTTTCTATGCCGGTTTTGATTGACAGCAGTTGCTTTCTTATTTCTTTTTCAACCCTATTTCTTATATTACCACACGATATCTCATCAGC
>JAGGUC010000050.1 GCA_021158735.1 Desulfurococcales archaeon
AAGGCGTCACTCATCAGAACTCACCAATATAATTAGCACTAAAAATATATAAGGTTTTTGACGTTAATTAATGCTACTAAGAGTGTTGAAATTCGTTAATGTTATTTATTAAATAATGCAAAAAATTAAATATGTTTACGACGTAATAACGTGAGGTTTCAATGAAAGGTATTGGTGAGGGGGTTGACTCTCACGCTTTAGAGATTCTCAGGGAGTTATACAAAAATTCAAAAATCACTTATCGAGAATTAAGTAAAAATAGGATTAAGTCCATCATCTTGTTTCAGCAGAGTTAATACATTAAAAGAGAGAGGGAATATCCAGAAGTATACTATAAAGATAGATGCGCAAAAATTAGGATATCCAGTAAAAACTTTGATAGAAGTTAAGGTTAAGCGTGGTTTATCTTCCGAAGTAGCCGAAAAACTGCATAAACACCCAAACATATTAAAAGTGTATGAAATTACAGGGAGGGCGGATGCCGTCATTGAAGCATGTTTTCGAGATATAAATGAACTTAATATATTTTTGAAAGAAATAAGAAAAAGCATGTCCCGAAATCACAGATACAGTAAACCATATTGTCTTAAATGAGCGTGAGAACCCCGATGAGTGGTGGCGTTAGGCAGAACCGTTTCCCGTCTTAGGTTATTGTGGGTTTCGCTAGGAGGGTTGTGCCTCTATCCCTTGTTTTACTATGGTCGCAGACCACTTCACGCGGGGGTCATGAGCACCCTTCGGGAGGACTACGGCACAACCCCCTACATCTAGGAGGTGTCCCAAACACCACCCCAGAAGTAAGGACCTACACAAACCCATAAAACCTTCGCATCAGAAACTACTGACTACCCTACTGAAGGGCCTGACGCTTTAAATCAATCAGCAATTATGAGGTTGTTAGTGGTGGTTGTATGGGGTCTGAAGTGCTTAAGGTTGGTGAGAAACCTGAATTGGGTCTTGAGCCGGTGCTGAGGTACTTGCCGTGGGCTAGTAGGGATGAGATAAGTGCTTTAAGAGAAGAAATTGATGAGGTTAAGAAGAACCTTAAGGAAGTACTTAATAATTTAGCTGGCACCGACTCTAAAATTAAGGAGTTGGAGGGAATTAAGAGCTCAATTGAAGGTAAGTTGGCATCAGTGGGTAGTGAATTAGATAGTGTAAGGACTGAGTTGAGTAAGTTAGAGCCAGTTGTGTTTGTGTCGAAGCTTGTAGGTGTGTGGAAGGGGATGACGTGCAGCTGGGTACTTGAGGGTGTGTGCACTGCATGGAAGTTGAGTAGTGAGGTAGTTAATGAAATCAAGAAGTACTTTAGTGATGCAGCATTAGTCAACGTAAACAATGACTGGAAGCTAGCAGTTAAAAACGTACCATACATATGTGCCTTCTGCCCACTGTATAAGCCGAAGAACGGTATATCTACTGGTGAGCAAAAGTCATAAGTGTTTTTCAGGCTTAAACCCCATTAAATTAGGTATTTATACTGCTTTACAGCTAAAAATTTATGAAGTATTCACTAGCATGCAGTACGTCAGAGAATTGTATGGGAGTGCTTCATGAAGTACTTTGCTACAGTACCACTAGGTATTGAGGGAGTAGCTGCTGAAGAAGTAAGGGAAGTGGGTGCGTCATCAGTTACTTCCGACGTAGGTAAGGTGTTTTATGAAGGTGACTTAAGGCTAATGTACCTGAGCAACTTCATGTTGAGGACCGTTAATAGGGTGTTCATACTCATTCTCAGGGAGAGGTTTAAGGACTTAAACGACATAGGTAGGCTAGCGAGGTCACTCACCTACAGTGACTTCATTAAGGAGAACATGAGTTTTGCAGTGAGAGCTGAGAGGTACGGCGAACATGACTTCACCAGCATTGACGTTAAGAGAGTAGTTGGTGCAGCTGTTATTGAGTCCTACATGGGGGAGAAGGGCCATAGACTTAAGGTTAACTTAGATAATCCTGATGTTGAGTTTTTTGTTCTTGTAAGGAATGATGAAGTAATTATGGGTATTAATACGACTGGTAGATCACTCCACAAGCGTGGTTATAGAGTCTACAATCACCCAGCAGCACTTAAGACAACACTAGCTGCAGCGATGGTGAGGCTCTCACAGCTCAAAGAGGGTGACGCACTTTTAGATCCGATGTGCGGTGGAGCCACGATACTTATTGAGGCTGTTCATAAGCTCCGCAGGTACCCATTAATTATGTTCCGCAGTGACTTCACCTTCAGAAAGCTGCTAATTCATGATGAGTGGTTGGAAGCTGAAGTTGCTGAGGAACTGCTTGAGAAGATACTATTTACTCAGCATGTGGTGACTGGAATTGACGTAAGCCCTAAAGCACTGGAGGGCGCTATGAAGAACTTAAGAGCAGGATTTGTTGATGATACCATTAAGTTGCTTGTAGGTGATGCTGCGAGGACTGAGTCTTACGAGGGTGTGCCTGCTACAGTAATAGTGACTAACCCACCATATGGAATGAGGTCACATAACATTAAGAAAATACCGAAATTCTATAAGGAATTCCTAAGGATATTAAGTGACCTGTACCCGGGTGCTACATTAGTAGCTATTACTGCCTCACATAAAGCACTTGAGGAGGCACTAAATACTGTTTCAGCATCAGTACTCAGGAAGTTAGACGTAATGCACGGTGGCTTAAACGCGGTAATATTTGTTGCTAGGATTTAGAAGAGGAAATACTTAATAATACTCCTTAAGTCATAGGAGATGTGTATAAAATATCTTACGCAAGCCTTTAATGGTGGTGTAGTTGGTGGAGCCCGTCAGGTTAGGTATAGTGGTTGCGGAGTTCAACTATGATGTAACTTACTTAATGCTGCAGAAGGCACTTAATCACGCTAAATTCCTTGGTGCTGAGGTCACCTACGTATTCAAGGTTCCGGGAACATTTGAAGTTCCTTTAGCTGTTAGGAAGTTGTTGAAGATGCCTGAGGTTGATGGTGTTGTGGCGTTAGGTGCTGTAATTCAGGGTGAGACTAAGCATGATGAGTTAGTTGCCCAGCAGTCTGCTAGGAAGATCCTTGACTTAGGCGTGGAGTTCGGGAAGCCCGTAGCTCTAGGGATAATAGGGCCTGGCGCCTCGAGAATGCAGGCGCTTGAGAGGGTTGAGGACTACGCCAGGAGGGCTGTTGAAGCAGTAGTTAAGATGGTTAAGAGGTTAAGGCTACTTGAAAAATCTTCTTATGATGGTCAGACAGTAGTGATTGAGTGAAACCTCATGGTCTATGCTGGCACGATAGAGTTCGTAGGGTATAGGGAGTGGACTGAGTCCTTAGGGCCTGATAGGGAGTGGTATATCCAGCTAGTTCAGGCCAGGCTCTATGAGGTAGTTCAGTCATTCGTTAAGGACTTCAACGGAATGGCACTTCCACTAAGGTACGACATACAGCTTATCTTCATGCCATCAGAAGTTAATGTCAAGGACTTCATATTTGAGTTAAAGCAGTACTTGATACCTTACTCACCTACACCTACTAAGGTGGTACTATGCTGCGGAAAACCTATTGAAGTGCTCAGAAAGTGCAGGGAGGTTCAGGGAGGTGGAGACTACTACGAGGAGGTCTGCGGGGATGACAGCCAGTTAGTTGTTGCCCATGCAGACTTAAACTACTTTACTTTAAGGACGCGTAGCCAGGGTGCCTATAACTCGTTCGTAGTTGTACTTAATTTAGTCAGTACGATAGCCTCGGAACTAAGGGATAAAGCCATTGTCCAGTACCTAGGCGGTGATAACCTAGTAGCCATAACTAGTGAGGAGTACTTAGAGGACGTCCTTAAATCACTAACAAGTAAGGACAGCATTAAGATCGGTGTAGGAATATCAAAGTATCCGAGGA
Organism: Desulfurococcales archaeon; assembly: GCA_021158735.1. Classification (GTDB taxonomy): domain Archaea; phylum Thermoproteota; class Thermoprotei_A; order Sulfolobales; family NBVN01; genus B83-G16. The sequence continues at coordinate 3,857 of JAGGUC010000050.1, forward strand.
AGGCTTTCGAAGCTGCAGCTAAAGCCCTCAGTATACTGCGGAGTGAGGGCAGGGTGAGGCAGTACCACATCGTAAGGTCTTAACCTTTATTGAGGTCATGTACTTGATTATTAATAACTTAAGAGTTATGAAGGTAGCTGAGGCACTTAAAAGTGCTGGCGGTCTGAGACTGGCTAAGGTCTTCGAAGAAGCAGACCCTCAAATGAAGGCAGCTGAAAAGCTCTGCGGGATTTACGGTGTCCTAACACCCTTACTTCTCGCCATTAACGCCTTAGTTAGCTACATGCTTGCAGGCAGGGGTGAGGACTACTGGAACTCATTCGCGGATTACGCGCACGCTGTGGGTAAGCCTTCAGAAAACTACTTAGGGTTAATTGTGTTAGTTAAGGAGTTCGTCAGGGGATCCAGGCATCATAGATTAGCTAGGACAGCAAAGCTTAGCAGGTTAAGTAAGTTAATGAGGTGTAATGCATTAGCTAAATTTGAGAACCCAAAGAGTGAATTTCTTGACGACCCCTACTCACTTCTTAAGGTACTTGCTGAGTGCCTCAAGTGTAGTGAATCCACTAAGACTATTGTGTTTGCCGTTAAGATGTACTACTACGGTGTTAAAGCGTGCTTAGGTACGGACCTAGTACTACCCACGAAAATTAAGGTGCCTGCCGACAGGAGGCTGGCATACCTGGCCTATACCTCAGGTATTATTGAATTGGGCGGGGAGTTACGTAGAGGAGAAGTCGTTGAAAGGCTTATGAAGCGTTCAGGGCTAGTGAGAACTGCTTGGGGGAGAGTAGCCGAACTAAGTAACATCCCACCCGCCCACCTAGATGCACCACTCTGGATGATCGGAAGGTATGCTGAAGCAGGAGTGGGTGTTAAGGACGTCGCTGATAGAATTGCTGAGCTCTTAGGTAATAAGCTACCTATAAGCGCTTTAGAGCTAGTGATTAAGGAGCTCCTCTGTAAGCTTACCTAAGGGATCAACTTACCCTCAAACCCAAGCTCCCCAATACTTCTTGATTTGAAGTACTCTCTCGCCTTACGGATGAGGTCGCTTATGATTTCCTCAAGTTGTTTGACGGTTAGTGCTTCACCGTAGATGCGCACCTTAGGTTCCGTACCTGACATCCTAACAAGTACCCATGACTTATCCTCGTAGTTAACTCTGACCCCATCAATCGTTAGTACCTCGGCACTTTCCGGCGCTTTCGAGAGCAGGAACTCCTTAAGGGCTTCGTAGAGGCCTTCCTTATGTTCCTCAGGTACTCTTATGGAGTAGCGGGCCTGCGGGTAGTCAGGTATGTCGCTCATGAGTGAATTAATGT